>JAPLMO010000315.1 GCA_026386995.1 Planctomycetota bacterium
GTCGCCGAAGCGGTCGGTCGCCCAGCCGACGACCAGGAGCGCCTGCGCCACGATGCTCAGGACGTGCAGCAGGCCCATGGTGCGCGAAAGTTCCACGTGATGGCGGAACAGGCGTTGGAGTTCCTTCAGGCGGCCGCGGCGCTTCAGGGCCTCCTCCAGGCGCGCGCGGGAAAAGCCGTTCAAGGCGTAGTGGGTAAGCGCGAAAAAAAGGGCCAGGCCGGTGACGATCAGGGCGGACCAGAACCAGAGGTTCAAGAGCAGCGCTGGCCCTCCTATTGAACCACGGTCCGGCCGGCGTAGACGCAGCCGAAACCGAATTCCTCCAGCAGGGCGTCTTCGCGGGCGTGCATCCGGCGGGCCAGGTCGGGATTGCGGTCGTCGTAGCCCATCAGGTGCAGCAGGCCGTGGATGATGTAGAGCATGAGTTCGCCCCGGGGATCGGTGTTCGCGGACTGGGCCTGCTGGGCGGCCAGTTCGGCGGATGCGATGATTTCGCCGTTCAGGCCGCAACTGGCGGCGCCGCACGGCCAGTCGAGGTCTTCCAGGGGGAAACTGATGACGTCGGTCAGAGTATCGTGACCGAGATACTCGCGGTTCAGGTCACGCATGTGGCGGTTGTCCGTCAGGACGATGCTGAGGCTCTTGGCCGAGCGGCCTTCCTCTTTGATCACACGGCGGATGACTTGCAGGACCTGTTTCCGGTCCAGTCGCACATAGTCTTGCAGGTCAGTGATCTCGATCTTGGCCATAGATGCTCCAACTTCCCGGAAAGGCTGCAATCAAGATCCCCACGGCCGCCGGTCCGGCGCCTGCGTCAGCCGGCCGGCAAATCCTCGGGGCCATATCACCCGGGTTCAACCGTGCCCGGTTCGGGGCGGCCCTTTGAGAAGGGCATGCTGCTGTCGCCCCGCGCAGCGCCGTCGCTCGTTTCGGCCGAGCGGCGGTCCATCGGGTAAACGGTGCGTGCATGGTACACGGAGAGCAGGGTCTTCGTCAAGGTCTCCTCGACCACGTGAAGGTCGGTCAGCGTCAGGCCGCTGGCGTCCAGTTGGCCGTCCATGAGCCGCTTCATGACGATATCGTGCACGGCGGCGCCGACCTTCGGAGGCGAGCGGTCGGTCAGGCTTCGCGTGATGCCCTCGGCGGCGTCGGCGAGCATGACGATGGCGGTCTCGCGCGAGCGCGGCTTGGGGCCGCTATAGCGGAAGTTGGATTCCGGGGGCGGGTCGCGCTTGGCCTGGGCGGCCTGGCGGACGGCCTCGCGATAGAAATACTCCGTCAGGCACGTGCCGTGGTGCTCGGCGATGAATTGCTTGATGATGGGCGGCAGGCCCAGGCGGTCGGCCATGTCGAGGCCGTCCTTGACGTGTCGAAGGATGACCTCGTGGTTGGTGATGGGCGGGGCGTTGCGTGCGACTTCGCCGGCGGGGCGGTTCTCGCCGAAAGACATCGGCTTCAGGGCCTTGCCGATGTCGTGGAAATACGCGCCGACTCGGGCCAGCAGCCCCCGCGCGCCGATCCGCTCGGCCGCCGCCTCGGCCAGCGTGCCGATCAGCAGGCTGTGCGTGTACGTGCCGGGCGCCTCCAGCGCCAGCCGCCGCAGGGCAGGCTGGTTGACGTCGCACAGTTCCAGCAGGCTGATGTTGGTGACGATGCCGAAGGCGCGCTCGATGAAGGGCAGGATGGCCAGCATGATGATGCCCGCCCCCAGGCCGACGCCGAAATACAGAGTCGCCGGCCAGAGGATCATTGTGAATACGTCGCCGTCCGTATAGTCCGTGCGCCAGAGGGCCAGGCCCGTCCGCGCCGCGAAGAAGGCGGCGCCCGCCAAGGCCCCCACCTCGACGAGTTTCGAGCGGTTGTTGATCTCATCCAGCGCCAGGATTGCCACGCTGGTCCCGGCGGCCGCCGTGATCGCCCAGTCCAGGTCGGCCCGCGTCGCGACGGCCACCATGAAGATCAGCGTCCAGACCAGGGCCAGGGCGAACGTCCGGGTGTAGGCCACCGCCACGATCATGCCGGCTGTGGCCAGGAGGAACGTGTAGAATTCGGGCGGTCCGCGGCCCTGGGCCACCGTTTTGGCCGCCCCGAGCACCAGCACGCACAGGCCGGCCAGGATCAGGCCCCGCGGCATCGACCTGGCGACGTTCGGCTGGAGCCGGATGGCGCTGGCCGCCAGCAGTGTCACCAGCAGGCCCAGGACGACCAGCGCGCCTACCCACGCCAGCACGCGCCGGGCCCACCCGAGGTCCGCCAGGCGGGCTTCCTGTTCCTGCTCCAGGAGTTTCAGGTCCGCGTCGGCGATCTCCTTGCCGGCCTCGACGAGGGTCGTGTTGGCCTTGCGATGCACCAAGACGGGCTTGACCTCGGCCTTGGCGGCCACGCGGCGGTTGTCGGTCTGGACCGGATCGTAAATGAGCGTCGGGCCTATGCGCGGCGCCGCTGCGGCCGCAAGGGCCTCTACTCCAGCCTCGCCGAAGATTGGCCCCAGCGACGGGCCGAGCAACCGCTCCAGCCGCGCTCGAATCGGCTCGACTTGCTCCGACACCAGCACGTCCTGGATGGGCACCTGGACGTCGCCCTGGGGCATCATGACGATGGCAATGGGCTGCGGCTCTTCCAGGATCGGCGCGACTTCCGGCGAGAGGCCGGCCGGCAGTTGATCGCGCAGTTCCTTGATGGCGCTGAGGCGCACCGACCGCTGGTACCCCTCCACGCTGACGATCGGGAGGTTCGTGGGGTCGGTCAGCGCGGTCATGGCCTTTGTGATCGTTTCCTGGACGGTCGGCAGGTTCTCGCCCTTCTCGCCGAGGGCGGCCTTAAGGGCGGCGAACGTCTCGGGGGTGAGTTTCCACTCGTTGCGTATCGCTTCGGGGACCTGGTCCATGGCGGCCGCCTTGGCCGCCGCGGCGGCCAGCGCCATGAGACCGTCTTTCATCGTCACCACCGGCCGCGGATCGGGGTCGTAGATGGACGGCACGCGCACCAGGGCCGCAAGGTTCCGCACCGAGGCCGTCACCTCGTGGTCCACGTAATCGAAGTTGACGCGGGCCATGATGGGGTGGGTCGTGTGCTCCCCCTTGCGGACGGGCAGGGGCGTGCGCGGCAGTTGAACGATCAGGAGGGCTGCCACGACCAGGCCCGCCAGGATGCCGACGCGCGGCAGAACCTCGGGCGATGCGAGCGTCCGGAACCATGTCGGAGGGCGGCCGAGCGGGAGAAGGGCCGTTGGCGGCGTCTCGGTTGCCCGGCGTTTCCAGAATCTCATAGTGGCGTCCTGCTATGACCGGCTGCCCTGCGGCTCTTCCTTCCCGCCGGGCGCGAAGCGCAAACCGCGGCCGCCGTGCTCGGCATGCTCGTAGGCGTTGACGATGTCCTGCACGAGCCTGTGCCGCACGATATCGGCCTGCGTCATTTCGTGGAACTCTATGCCGTCGATGCCCGCGAGTTTTTCCCAAGCGTCGACCAGGCCGCTCTTCATTCCCGCCTGGAGGTCCACCTGGGTGATGTCGCCGGTCACGACCATCTTGGAGCGTATGCCCATGCGGGTCAGGAACATTTTCATCTGGCCCGGCGTGGTGTTCTGCGCCTCGTCCAGGATGATGTAGGCGTCGTTCAGGGTGCGGCCGCGCATGTACGCCAGCGGGATGATCTCGATGATGTCGCTTTCCATGTACGCGCGGACCTGCTCGAAGCCCATCATGTCGTGCAGGGCGTCCAGCAGGGGACGCAGGTACGGGTGGACCTTGGCAAGGATGTCGCCGGGCAGGAAGCCCAACTTCTCGCCCGCCTCGACCGCCGGCCGCACCAGCACGATACGCTTGATCTGCCGGCGCTTCAGGGCCTGGACGGTCATGGCGACCGCCAGGTACGTCTTGCCGCTGCCGGCCGGGCCGATGCAGAAGACGAGGTCGTTTTTTTCGGTCGCGTGGCAGTAGGCCAGTTGCCCGGGGGTCTGGGGCCGGACGGGCCGGCCCGAGACGAAGACCTCGATCTGCTGGAGCGAGGGTGTGTGGCCCGACCGGGCGACCGTGTCGATGATCTGCTGGACTTCGCGTTCAGAGATGACGAGGCCGTCCTCGGCCATGCGCTGGAGTTCTTCCAGGACCAACTGGGCCTCGCGCACGGACTCCGCGGCGCCGAGGACGTGGATGTCGGACTCTCGTGCTGCAAGGCGCACGCCGAACGCGTCCCGGATGAGGCGCAAGTGCCTGTCTCGCGGGCCGAACACCAGGTGGCGGTGCTCGTCACTCGGCAATTTGAAGGTCTTTTCCATCGGTTCCTGCGGCGCGCACAAGCCACAATAGCGGCTGTGGCACGGCTGGCTTGTCCAGCCGTGGGGAACGTCGCCGGCCTTCGCCACGGCTGGACAAGCCAGCCGTGCCACATCGCCGGTAGTGACGCTAAACACGTACACAGCGTAACCATGCCGCCCTGCGCTCTGCGCCAAACGCTACCGCAGTCGACCATTATCACGATGGCAGGGCGTCGGTCAATAGGACAAGCACAAGATATGCGACCGGGGCGCCGCCCAAGACCGAGTCGAGAATGTCCAGGGCGCCGCCGAAACCGGGGAGAGGTCCGCTGTCCTTCACGCCGCACGCACGCTTGATCAGGCTTTCGCCGAGGTCCCCCAGGACGGCCGCGAGGCTGACGGCGAGGCCGAAAACGAGCATCTGGGGCCACGTAAACCGCCCCCAGACGCAACCGATGGCCACGGCCGCGCCCGTCCCGCCCGCAATCGCCCCGGCCAGGCCTTCCCACGTTTTCTTCGGGCTGAGCGTGGGCACGAGTTTGTGCCGCCCCAGCGTCGAGCCGACGGCGTAGGCGCCGATGTCGCTAGCCTTGACCGTCCCGAGCGCCAGCAAGAGGTACAGGCATCCCTCGACGGGGTCCGGCGAAAGGAACCGCACCTTGGCCAGGAACACGCCCGGGAGGCCCAGCGTCAGGACCACCAAGACGGTCCAGCCGACGCCGGCCATCGCGCGGGCCAAGTCGCCGCCGGTCCGCTCGATAGTAATAATGTAAGAGACGAACGCGGTGAACACCAGCCCCAGGACGAGCAGCAGGTACAGTTCCAGGCCGCGCACGTCAAGCCACTCCGGTATGCCGCAAGGCCGGCGGATCTCGACCCACGCAGCCGCGATCATCAGGACGACGAACGTGACGGCCACCCCGGGCCGGTACGGAAACCCGCGCAGCCGCAGCATCCGGAAGAACTCCCAGCATCCCACGAGCAGCACCGCCGCGAGGACGATCCAGAACACCGGCGCGATCGCCAGGTCCGTGGCGCGGTAGATGGCCAGGTCGCCGAAGACCAGGGCCAGAGTGACGGCGGTCAGGACCGAGCCGAGCGTTATGCGCGTTTGTGCGTGGGTCATTTTCCATTCTCACTGCTGCGCGGCGGGTCCGGATACCCGTTTAGCGTCTCACGCACAAGCCACAATAGCGGCTGTGGCACGGCTGGCTTGTCCAGCCGTGGGGAGCGCCGCCGGCCTTCACCACGGCTGGACAATCCAGCCGTGCCACATTGCCGGTAGTGACGCTAAACACGTACTCTGACCCACCGCGCCAAGTCCAGATCAGTCCGCGGCGTCGGGTTTCAGGGCGCCGAAGCGGCGCTCGCGCCTCGAGAAATCGCGCATGGCCGCCCAGAGGTCCGGGTCGCGGAAGTCCGGCCAGAGCGTCTCTGTTACCCAGATTTCCGCGTACGAGGTCTGCCACAAGAGGAAGTTCGACAGCCGCATCTCGCCGGCCGTGCGGACCAGGAGGTCCGGGTCGGGCATGCCGGCCGTGTCAAGTTCCGCCGCAAACGTTTCCTCCGTGATGGGCGCGATCTCCGTCCCGAGTCGCGCACACGTCCTTTGTTGTGCAACCAGCCGCCGCGCGGCATCGACGATCTCCTGGCGGCCGCCGTAGTTGACGGCCAGGCACAAGGTCATGCCGGTGTTGCCGGCCGACATCTCGATGGTCCGGTATACCTCCTCCATGACCTGCGGCGGGATGCCCTCGCGGCGGCCGATGGTGCGGAACCGGATTTTGTTCTTCAGGATCGTCGGCCGTTCCTGGATGAGGTGCAGCCGGTAGAGTTCCATCAGGAAATCGACTTCTTCGCGGGGGCGGCGCCAGTTCTCGCTCGAGAACGCGAAGAGCGTGAGTTGCGCGAGGTTCAGGCGGGCGCACTCTTCGGTGATGCGGCGGACGGTCTCGGCGCCGCGGCGATGGCCCTCGATGCGCGGCAGGCCCTGCGACTTGGCCCAGCGGCCGTTGCCGTCCATGATGATGGCGATGTGCCGCGGCCAGCGCTGCCGGGGCACGTCGGCGAGAGGCTCCGGGATGTATGACGGGTCGGCCATGGTTTCGCACAAGGCGAAGTTCGCTGTCATGCCCAAACGGCGTCTAACTCGTCAGGATAACATGGTCACGCAACAGCGTGACCATGCCACCCGTCCCTTACGACCGAAAGATGGTCTGCTCGCGGTCCGGACCGACGCTGATCATCCGGACCGGCGCCCCGATGATCTCCTCCACGCGCCTGACGTACGCGCGGGTGGCGCGCGGCAACTGCTTGAACGACCGGGCGCCCGAGATGTCCTCCGTCCACGGCTCGAGGCGCTCCAGGATCGGCTTGGCTTCCTGGAGGGCGACCGGGTCGTCCGGAAACTCTTTCAGCGTCTTGCCGCCGACCTTGTAGCCCGTGCAGACCTTAAGTTCTGGCAGTTTGCCGAGCACGTCCAGCAACGTGATGACGATGCCGTCGATGCCGTTGAGGCGCGCCGAGTAGCGGATGGCGAACGTGTCGAGCCAGCCGCAGCGGCGCGGCCGGCCGGTCGTGGTGCCGTACTCGTGGCCTTGCTCGCGGATCTGATCGCCCAGGGCGTCCTTGAGTTCGGTGGGGAGGGGCCCCTCGCCGACGCGCGTCGTGTATGCCTTGACCACGCCCAGGATCTCGCCTATCGCCCGGGCCGGCACGCCCGTGCCCGGCCAAGCCCCGGCGGCCGAGGCGCTGGAACTCGTCACGTACGGGTACGTGCCGTGGTCGATGTCCAGGAGCGTGCCCTGGGCGCCCTCAAAGAGGATGCGTTTGCCCTTCTCGACGGCGGCGAGCAGATAGGCCGTCGTGTCGGCAATCATCGGGCGGAGGGCCTTGCCGTAGGCGGCATATTCCTTCCAGATGGCGCCGGCGTCGAGGCCCGTCTCGCCGAAGACCTTCGTGAAGACGAGGTTGCGGCTCTCGACGATCCGCTCGACCTTCTTCTTGAGGTGCTCGGGCCGCAGGAACTCGCCCAGGCGGATGGCATGGACGCGGTTCGCCTTGTCGGCGTACGCCGGCCCGATGCCCCGAAGGGTCGTCCCGATCTTGCCCTTGCCCTGGTGCTTTTCGGAGAGTTCCTCGATCTTGCGGTGCCAGGGCCAGATGGTGTGCGCGCGGCTGGAGACCAGGAGGCGTTTCCGCAGACGCGACGCCTTGCCCTCGTGCCGCGTGACCTCTTCCAGGAGGACCTTCGGGTCCACGACCACGCCGCCGCCGATGACGCACGTGGCGTTCTTGTGGAAGAGGCCCGAGGGCACCAGGTGCAGTTTGTAGGTCTTGCCGTCGAAGACGACGGTGTGGCCGGCGTTGTTACCGCCGTTGTAGCGGACGACGACGTCGTGCTCGGCGGCCATGAGATCGACGATCTTGCCCTTGGCCTCATCGCCCCACGTCAGGCCGACGATCAGCGTATTCTTCTTGGATTTCACGTCCGAAAGCCTCCCATGAACTCCGCGGTCGGCGCAAAGCGCCGGCGCGCCCCTTTGGGGAGCCGCGCCGTTACGGAAATCTATCGGAGAAGCCGGCGGATTGCCAGAGAAAACCCGCCGGATTTCTTTAAGGCCCGATACAAGGTTGCCGATATATGAAACGAGGCTGTGGGTCATCCCGCGTTTGCGGGAACAGCCTGTTTGGGGATCCGGGCCACGGCGAACCCGGATCCTCCTTTTTTTTACGGCCGGGATTCGGGATTCGATATTCGGGATTCGGTTTCCGAACTCCGAATCCCGGCTCCCGGCTCCCGAATCCCGAATCCCGATTCCCGCCTTTACGGCAGTATGACCGCTTTCAGCACACCGCCGCCGTACTCCGCCACCAGGTCGAACGCCGTCTTGGCCTTCGCCAGGGGCACGCGGTGCGTCACCCAACTGGCCACGTCCAGTTTCTTCGAGGTCACCAAGTCGACCGCCTGCCTGGCGGCATGGCGCGACCGGCGGACGTACTGCACGAGGAGTTCCTTGCGTCTGGGCTGGTGGGAATCGAGGACGATTTCGTCTTCCTCCGGAATGCCGACCATGGCCACCCGTCCGCCGATGCCGGCCAGCGCCCACGCCTGCGGCGCACCGGCCCCGCGGTTGGTGCACTCGAATGACACGTCGGCCAGGCGGCCGCCGGTCATCCGCGAGACCTCCTGGAGCGGGTCCTTCTTGTCCACGTTGATGGCGTCGGTCGCGCCGAGTTTGCGCGCCAGTTTCAGGCGGTAATCGAGTTTATCGGTGACGATGATGCGCCCCGCCCCCGCGGCCCGCGCCACCTGCATGCACCCCAGGCCGATGCAGCCCGCCCCGACGACCGCCACCGTGTCGCCCGGCCGCACGCGCACCAGGTTGTTGGCGTGGACGCCTACCTGGAGGGGCTCGATCATTGCCGCTTCGTCCCACGTCATCTCGTCCGGAATCGGGATGCACTGGTGCGCCGCCAGAGCCGCGTACTCGCACATCAGGCCGTCGTTGGGCGGCGTGGAGCAGAACTTGACCTTCGGGCACAGGTTCTGCCGGCCCGTCGTGCAGAACTCGCAATGGCCGCAGGGCAGGGCGGGTTCCAGCGTCAGGCGCTGGCCGACCTTGAGGCCCTCAACGCCCGGCCCCAGCGCGGCCACTTCGCCGGCGCCCTCGTGGCCGACGATCATCGGGGCGCGCACGACCTGCTCGCCGATGCGGCCGTGCGTGTAGTAATGGACGTCCGACCCGCACAGGCCGACGGCCCGTACTCGCACGAGGACCTGCCCGGGGCCCGGCACGGGAATCGGGCGATCTTCAACCCTGAGGTCGCGTTTCTTGTGAAGAACCAAGGCTTTCATTCTTTGACTCCTATTACCAGACTCTGTGTACGAGCGGACCGGTTCCGATATTCTCGAACGGCCCCGGTGTTGAATTCGTTTCATTTCTTCTCTTGCCGAAATAGTCGGTGCTGACGCGAATCGGCGTGCCATCCGGCTGTTCATACGGAAGATTCGGGATGGTCGCCTTGCCGAGCAGTTCCGTGGTCACCGGTTTGCGTGTTCGTTCGGCGCTCCAGGCTTTATCGAGGACGAGTTCGAGATAAAAGCCATCGGCCTTCTCGATCAGTTTGAGCGCCGGATCGAACTCCGGTTCGAGGAGCGGCTCGGTTTCATGCTTGGAGGGCTTGGCGCCTTTGAGGAACACATTGCCGTTCATCCATACGGGTAATTTCGCCGCATCGTATTTGCTCAGATCGCCGTGTTCCACAAACACATTGTTGTAGTAGCGGTCGTCGCCGGACGGGTTGTCATGCAGCCCCGCGACTTCGGTGGAATGCGCCTTGTGAAACGGGGTCATGCGGTCATCGAAGGCGTTCGGGGAGATTTCCCCCGCGATCAGATTGTGGACATAGGCCCCGCCTTGCGACCGGGAGTTCAGTGTTATGGGCGAGAGGAAAATGTTGTTGTCCACCAGGAAGGGGCCGTGGTTCACCTCGGCGAAAAAATCTTCAAGGTCGTTGTCGTGGAGAAGGTTTCCCGAGACACGCGTGCCCTGCGCCATCCAGTCCAACCAGAGTCCCCTGAAGGCCCGGTAAATGTGATTGCCGCGTATTTCGACATCTATGGCCCCATGAATCTTGATGCCGGCCTGCTCGCAGCCGTCGTACAGCCGCTGGACATGGATGTCATGGATGGTGTTGCCGGTGATCCGGCTGAAGACGGCGCCCAGGCTGCCGACGATGCCCGCCTGCTCGCAGTGCGAGATGGTGTTGTTGCGGACGATGTGGTGGCCGATGGTTTCCTTGTTCCAGCCGTTCTGGAGGGCACGCCGGATGGTCTGGTTGTAGGCGTCGGCGGATTCCGATTTGTTGTCCCACTCGTCGCCGTATTTTCCGAGGGTGACCCCCGTGCATACGGAGTGGGAGATGACGTTGTTTTCAATGATCCAGCCCTTGCTCCAATGTGTGCCGACCAAGCCGACTTGCTCGGCTGTGGGCGGCGCCCACGGCGTGGCCGCGTGCCGCATGGTGAACCCGCGTACGGTGATGTAATTCATGCCCGGCTTTTCCGGATAGAACACCGTCCGGCGCACGTTGATCTCCACCTGTTGCTCATGGGGGTTGACCCCCTTGAACTGCGCCCAGATCGTGGTGTTTTTCTTGTCCACCTGACCGAACCAGAGCGGGGTGGCTCCCACGGGTTTCAGGACATCGTCCAGTTTGGCAGCCTCGACCAGCCATTCGCCGTTGAGATAGACGGCGCCGGTGTGATGCTGCCGGCGCCTGGGAAAGAACCAGTCGCCGCGGATGAGGTCGCTGTAGGGATTGAAGCGGCCGAAGAACGAATTGGGGAGGGTCACTTTCCAGACATCGTCCTGAACCTTCACCCAGTTCCTGACGGCTTCCGACCCCTTGATTTCGACCTTCTCACCCGGTGCGGCTTGATAGACGATGCGTTTGGCGTCGGATTCGCCCCCGCGCGGCGGGGCGATACGTTCGCGGTAAACGCCCTCATGCACGGTGATGACGTCGCCCGGCTGCGCAAGGTCGGCGGCATGTTGGATCGTGCGGAGCGGGGCCGCCTGCGTGCCGGCGTTGGAGTCCTTGCCGATCGGGGCAACGTGAAACTCGGCGGCGTGAGCGGCAACAGCGAGTGCGATGATGCCTGCAAACGTGATGGCTGCTGTTTTCATTTTGCTCTCCGCCGCGTCAAGGATCGTCGCCGTACCGGCGACGGCTGAACGTTGTCATGGCGCGAAATCAAAACTCGGTGGCGCCGGTGAACTGTACCTCGCGAATGCGCACGGCCGGCACGATGCACGGGCCCTTCACGAGCGTCAGCCGCCGCGATGCACCGTCGATCCGCCCGAATGCCTCCAGCACGTTCTCGGTGTACCGCAGGTTCTTCACCGGGCCGACCACCTGGCCGTTCTCGACCAGGAACGTGCCGTCGCGCGTCATGCCCGTCAGGACCGTCTTCATCGGGTCCAGGATGTTGGTGTAATGGAACCGCGTAATGAGTAGGCCCCGCTTTGTCTCGCGGACGAGCCGCTCGAGGCTGGACTCGCCGCCCTTCATCAGGAGGTGCAGCGGCAGGCACTCGTAACTGACCGACGCGGGCAGGGCGTGGCCCGACGATCTCCGCTTGCCCAGCCGCCGGGCGCGGTAGTAGTTCGTGCTAACGGCCTTCGCCACGCCGCGCTGGATGAGCGTCAGCCTGTCCGCCGGCATTCCCTCGTAGTCGAAAGCGTGCGGCAGGCCGCGCACGTCGCGGGCGGCGTCCCAGATCGTGACGGCCTCGCCGGTCACGCGCTGGCCGAGGCGGCCGGAGAACGGGCTGCGGTCCTCGTCGAAGTTCTTGCCGCTGAAGGCGATGTACGAGAGGAACTCCAGCCACTCGGCGACGGCCGAGGGTTCGAGGATCACGTCGTACCGGCCGGGCGCGAGCGGCTGAGGGTTGCGGCTCTCGGCGGCCTTGCGGGCCGCGCGCCGGCCGATGGCGCGGGCGTCGATGTCGCCCACCCGCGAGGAGAGGCTCTCGGCGTATCCCGACCCGTCGCGGCACGTGACGACCGTGTGCACCTCGGCCCGCGTGTGGCTGCCCGCGACCGCAACGCCCGCGGAACTGGCCACAGCGAGCGTGCCTTCTTCCACCTCGACCGCCCCGGCGGCCTCGCCGCGTTTGCTGCGCGCGGCCAGGATGATCGCCCCGGCCATCTGCGCCCTGAGTTCGGCGGAGGCCTCGGCCGTGGCGGCATCGTACGCATCCAGCGGCTTGACGGGCCGCGGCGGCGGCAAGCCAGACCAGTCCTCGACCGGGTCGGAGGCATGCGCGATGGCCACGGCCTCCTGTCGCGCGCCGGCCAGGGCCTCGGGCGCAAGGCTCGACACCGTCGCCACGCCCAGGCGCTTGCCAACGACGACGCGGATGATCGCCGAGATTTCCTCCGTGCCCACGTTCTGGTGGATGTGGTTGCGGCTGAAGCGCGTCAGGTACGAGCGGCCCTCGATGAAGAGGACCTCGATCTCATCGGCGCCGCCGGCCTTGACTATGGCCCTGCCGATCTCCAGAAGTCTCGCCTCGCGCTCTTTGAAGGACGCGGCCGGGAAAGCAGCAGAGGAGGTCATGCTCGCACCCCCACCTGGACGTTGCGGAATCGTGCCGGGGCGACGCCGTGGCCGACGCGGGCGGTCTGGCTCGGCTCGCCCTTGCCGCAGTTCGGGGTGCCCCAGAGCCGCCACTCCCCGGGGCCGCAGACGGCGTCGCAGGCGCCCCAGAATTCGGGCGTGATGCCGGTATAGGTCGCATTCTTGTAGATTTGTCCGAGCCTGCCGCCCTTGATCTCGCGGCACATCTCGGCGCCGAACTGGAAGTTCAGGCGTTTGTTGTCGATGGACCACGACTTGTTGGTCGCAAGGTAGAGGCCGTCGTCGGTGTCGGCGATGAGGTCCTCCAGGCGGCCTCCCGCTCCGGGCAGGAGGTTGACGTTGGTCATGCGGATAAGCGGGATGCGGTGCCAGCCGCTTGCGCGCATCGCGCCGCTTGAGGTGCGGCCGATGGCGGGGGCGGTCTCGCGGCTGGAAAGGTATCCGACGAAGCGGCCGGCCTCGACTATTGGAGTACGCTGGGCGGGTACGCCCTCGTCGTCCCAGCCGAAGGTGCCCAGGCCGCCGGGGGCCGTTGCGTCGGCCACGATGTTGACCTCGCGCGAACCGTACTGGAAGGCGTCGAGTTTGTCGAGCGTCAGGAACGAGTCGCCCGCGTACGAAAGTTCCATCCCCAGGACGCGGTCGAGTTCGATCGGGTGGCCGCACGACTCGTGGACCTGGAGTGCCAACTGGCCGCCGTCGAGGATGAGCGTGCGCCGGCCTTCGGGGCAGGGCGGGGCGGCCAGCAGCGCCTCGGCCTCTTCGGCCACGCGCGGCGCCTCTTCCACAAGATGCATCGCCCGCACGTATTCCCAGCCGCCGGTGGCGAAGTTGCCGCGAAAACTGTTCGGGTACGAGCGGACCTGGAGATCATCACCGGCGATGGCGGTGGCCGCGATGCCGCCGCCCGTCTGGATGATCGTCTGCTCGATCCGCGCCCCTTGAGTCGAGGCGAAGAACTGGTGCGTCCAGTAGGCCGAGGCGAAGGCCTGCGCGAGTTTCAGGTTCGCTCCGCGCATCGCCTTCGTCGCCGCCGCCAGGAGCGCAAGTTTCTCCTCCAGCGGCACGGAGAACGGGTCGATCTCGTGCGGCGTAACGTAGGTGCCCACCGCGGGCTCCACCGGCGCCAGGGCGACCGGCGTGTGCGGCAGGCTGGCTGAGGCCTTCGCGATGGCCACCGCCTGGCGGACAACAGGCTCGATCTCGGACTCTTGGAGCCGGTGTGTTCCGAAGAAGCCCCACGCCCCGTCGACGATCACCCGCACGCCGAAGCCGGCGAACCGCTCGGTGGCGACGTGCTCCGGGCGGCCGCCCTTGACGTTCACTTCCTCCTTGCGGTCCTCGCGGATGCGGATGTCGCCGTACGTGGCCCCCGCCTGCCGCATGAGGTCGCAAGCCCTGTCGAGAAACGCTTTCATAGTATGGCGAGTATAAACCCCGCGCCGCGCGGGAACAAGGCAAATGGCGGCCGACGAAAAGCCAAACAACAGTTGTACTTCCTGCCGATGGTAAAGCAGGGGTTCATGTGAACCCGCAGGGAGAGTCTGCGCAGTGACGATGCCCGTGCCCATAAACGTGGGCGATCATCTCGTGCTTGAGCCGCTCGTGCCGCTCGTGTGGGCGGCCGTGGCGGTGCTTGCGCTTGCGGCCGTCGTGATCGTCGTGGCGGCGGTCCGGCCGCCAGCCCTGGCGCGCGGCCGGCGGGTGACGTTGCTTGCCTTGCGCCTGGCGGTGGTTGCGGCGGCGGGGTTGCTCCTGGCGGGGCCGGTCATCAAGTGGCAGGGCGAGGAGCGGACCGCCGGCGAGGTGGCGCTCATAGTTGATGCCTCTCGGAGTATGGCGATTCGAGATGTGCAGCCAGAGGCGAAAAAGGGAACAGTCCCCTTTTTCGTGAGCCGCGCGGAGGCCGTGCGAGACGCCTTTGCCCGCTCGAACAAGTCGTACGCCGACTTGGCGGCGAAGTGCTCCATCAAACCGTACGCCTTCGGCACGCACACCCGGCCGACCGATGAACTCTCTCCGAAGCCTGTTGACCCGAGGACCGATATCGGCGATCCGCTTAACGCCATTGCTGACCAGCAGGGTGGCATGCCCAGACCGCTTTTGCCTGGGCATGCGAGCGGCGACGGCGAACGTGGCACGGCTGGCTTGTCCAGCCGTGGCGGAGCGGCCGCGACATTTCCCACGGCTGGACAAGCCAGCCGTGCCACAATGCCGCGTGGGACAGTCCCCTTTTTCGCGGACCGCCTCGCCGCCGTTGTGCTCATCTCCGACGGTCGGGCGAACCGGGCCCGCGCATCGGCTGAGGCGGCGGCGCGGCAGTTGGCGGCGCGCGGCATAAAGGTCTACGCCATCGTGGTCGGGAGCGAGCGCCCCACGGACCGCGTCCGCGACGTGGCCGTGCGTGATTTGCGCGCCCCGGCGCGAGTACTGGCGGGCAACCGCGCCGAGGTCCGGGCCGTCGTGGCCATGCTCGGCATGGCCGGCAAGACTTTCGAGGCGGTCCTGACCCTCGATGGCAAAGAGGTCGAGCGCCGCCGCTTTGCGCCGGATGGGAACCAGGCGGCCGAGGAAGTCGTGTTTACGCCTGTCATAGGCGATGGGCTCGGCAAGGAAGGGGTCAGGAGCCCTGACGGCATAAGGCTCCAGACCCCTTCCTTGCCGGTCCCTGCGCTCGTGCGGGTGGTCCTGGCGGTCGAGCCGCTGCCGGATGAACTCATCACCATCAACAACCGGGCCGAGACGGCGATGCGGGTCGATGAGGGCGACGTGCGGGTGCTGTACCTCGACGGCCGCATCCACCCCGAAGGCAAGTTTGTCGCGCGGGCCATCGGCGAGGCCAAGGGCATCG
>JAPLMO010000040.1 GCA_026386995.1 Planctomycetota bacterium
GATGCCGCAGGGGCCGGGCCATCCGTTCTACCGGCGGCTGAATCAACTCTTGGCCGCGCACGGATTCGACGCCTTCGTCGAGGGGCTCTGCCAGAAGTTCTATCACGACTCGCTGGGCCGGCCGGGCATTCCGCCGGGGGGTACTTCCGCATGTTGCTGATCGGTTACTTCGAGGGCCTCGACTCCGAGCGCGGCATTGCTTGGCGGTGCGCCGACAGCCGCACCCTGAGTCGGTTTCTGGGCTACGGCCCGACGGACACGACGCCGGACCACTCCAGCCTCTCGGTCATTCGTAACCGGATCGACCTGGAGACGCATCAGGAGGTGTTCGCGTGGGTGCTGAAGTTGCTGGCGGTGGAGGGCCTCTTGAAAGGTAAGACGATCGGCATCGACGCCACGACACTGGAGGCCAACGCGGCTATGAGGTCGATCGTGCGGAAGGACACGGGGGAGGGTTATCAGGAGTTCCTGACGCAGCTCGCCAAGGCGAGCGGCATCGCGACGCCGACGCGGGAGGACCTGGTCAAACTGGACCGAAAGCGCAAGAACAAGGCCTCGAACGAGGACTGGGAGAACCCGCACGATCCGGACGCGAAGATCGCGAAGATGAAGGACGGGCGGACGCACCTGGCGCACAAGGCCGAACACGCGGTGGACATGGACAGCCAGGCGATTGTGGCGGTGACGCTGCAGCCGGCCGACCGGGGCGATACAACGAGCCTCGGGGACACGGTGGAGGCGGCGGTGGCAAACCTCTTGGACGTGCAGAACGATCCGGCTACGGAAGGGTGCGTGCACAAGGTGGCGATGGAGGAAGTGGTGGCCGACAAAGGCTACCACAGCAACGCGACGATGACGGAATTGTCAGGGATGGAGATTCGAAGTTACGTCAGCGAGCCGGACCGGGGGGATCGGGACTGGGAGAACCAAGCCGAGGCGCAGCGGGCGGTGTATTCAAACCGGCGACGGATTCGAGGCCCTCGCGGGCGGCGGCTGATGCGTAAGCGCGGTGAGGTGATCGAGCGGAGCTTCGCGCACTGCTACGAGACGGGCGGGATGCGCCGGACGCACCTGAGAGGACAGGGCAATATCCTCAAACGACTGCTGGTGCACGTAGCCGGGTTCAACCTCGGGCTGGTGATGCGCTCGTTGGTGGGGATTGGCAAGCCGCGGCAGGCGCAGGACGGCCTCGCGGCCGGTGTTTTTGACCTTATCGCCGGCATCATGGTCTGTCTGGGGTCGTTCTGGCGGCGGTGGGGTCGCCCTGGGCACCTCCGGACCGCGCTGGTGCCGCTCACCCGCCTCCGGGCGGCGGCGTGAGCATCCGCGACAAAACAACGACTTCTTCAACGGGCTGCTAGGTCTTTTCGGCCGGATTATTACTCGAGCGCGGCCGGGTAACACATAAACCGTGCATGGCAACTTTGGCTCGCTACGGCACTCCGCCGCCGCGAGGCGCAGGACAACGTTCAACCCAAGAAAGGTTCCCATGGGCATCGAAAAGAAAAACGTCAACCGCAGCGTGCTGCTGGCGGCGATTGCCGCACTCATTCTGGCCTGCCCCGCCGGGGCCGCTCAGAAGAAAGGGCCGCTGAAGGTCTTCCTCCTGGCCGGCCAGTCCAACATGGAAGGGCATGCCGAGCTCAGGACCATAGATTTTCTTGGCGAGGACCCGGACAAGGACAGGGCCGCCTTGCTGAAGAAGTTCAAGCCCGATGGCAAGACGCTGGTCACGCGTGATGACGTCTGGGTGGTGAGCAACGGGGCCTATTTCGACAAACTCCAACCTGGATTGGGTGCGCGAAGGGATGCCGAAACGCTCGGTAACAAGATCGGCCCGGAATACGCCTTCGGCTACTTCATGGGCGAAGCCCTGGACGAGCAGGTGTTGCTGATCAAGGTTGCCGAAGGCGGCACGAGTCTGTATCAGAATTGGCGCCCACCCAGTGCCGGCCTGCCCGCGGGCGCCAAAGCTGAGGAGTTCGGCGATCTCTACCGGGCGTTGGTTGACAACACGCACCAGGCCCTGAAGGACCTGAAGAAGCGATTCCCCGATTATGACGAGCAGGCCGGCTACGAGATATGCGGCCTTGTCTGGTTCCAGGGCTACAACGACATGTTTGATGAAACCGCCCGCAAGGAATACGGCAAGAACTTGGTCTGCCTGATCAAAGACCTCCGCAAGGAGTTCAAGGCCTCGGAGATGAAAGTGGTGGTCGGCGTGATGGGCGTCAACGGTCCACGGAATGAAATCGGCAAACAGAAGGATGTTCGCGACGGCCACCGTTTCGTGAACACCGTGCCGGAATTCAAGGGCAACGTCAAAGCAATCGAGACCGCCCCGCTGTTGCACCCGAAGGTCCTTGAACTGAATTGCGCCGGCAGTTCGCCGGATGGCCGTCAGTACCCCGGCCGATGGCTTTACCCGGAGCGCGATCTGACGAAGAACCCCATTACCCCGGAAGAGCAGGCAATGCTCAACCGCGCCACCTCGAACCTGGGCTATCACTATTTCGGCGAGGGCCGTTTCTTCATCCTGCTCGGCAAGGCGTTCGCCGAGACGATGCAGGAGTTAATGGGGGTGAAGAAGTGAGGTGAGGCGGAAAAGGAAGAGAAGTAATGAATAAAAACCGATTCATCCCTGTGATTACCCTGCTGGCCCTGACGTGCGGCTGGTGCCAACCGCTGATGGCAGCGCCATCCCAGATCCTGGTTAATCATCTGGGCTACGACGCTCGGGACAGCAAGAGAGTCGTGGTGCAGAGTGCGCAGGAGATAGATCTGGGGCAGTTTCAGGTCCTCGACAGCGAAGGACGCGTCGCGTTTGAGGGGCCGCTACAAAAGGTCGGCAAGGTCGATGACTGGGCAGGCCGGTTCTTTCACCAGGGGGACTTCTCAACGCTCGTCCAGCCTGGTGCATATGCCCGCCAATACGTCAAGGCTGTCGACGGCAAGCGCGGCGCCTTCTTCGTCTCCCACCGCAGCAACGAAACCGACTCCTGGTGGCAGGGTGAGAACGCCCGGCTGGCTTCATTGGCCACGGCGGCGCTGCTGGGAAGGCGGGTCGCCTCGCCGGAGTTGTCTGTTGTCTGCGGAACTCAGGACCTATTCCGAAAACCAGATCAACTGGATCCTGGGAATGAACCCTTTCGACGTTTGCATGCTGCATGGCAAGGGACGCAACAACCCGGACTGCGAGCCGCGATACCCCCACGCGCCGGGCGGCATTTCCAACGGACTCACGTCGGGCGTCAAGGACGAGCATGACATCGCCTTCTTGCCCCTGCCCTACGGCCGGCGCGGAGACTGGTATTGGCGATGGGAAGAGCAGTGGATTCCGCATTCGTTTTGGATGATTCTGGCTCTCGCGGCCGAGGCGACGGCGCACTGACTGCCGACGAAACCTTTAACGGCGGACTGGCCTGGGCGGTTGGCGTCGGAATGCCTTTGGACCAGGCCGTGCGCCAAGCGTGTTTGGTGGGGGCTTTCTCCGCCACTCGGCTCGGTGCTCAGCCTTCGTTACCGACCCGAGACGAGCCGGGTCGCTTTGCCGAGAAGTTGCCAGGCAAAGATCGGGCACAAATCGTTTGATTTTACAGCTACTCAGTAAGGAGAGAACATGTTCGCAAGAACTCGGTGTTTATGTCTGTTGTTTTTGGTTTGCACTCCTGCGGCCGCTCAGGAGGGTCAGCAGTTGCGCCGTCTGCCGCTCAGCATGTTTCAGGACAAGATGAAAGGCGGTTGGCTCGGCCAGATGATCGGGGTCGGCTGGGGCCAGCCCACGGAGTTTAAGGTTAACGGCGCCATCATGCGCGATGACCAGATGCCGCCTTGGAACCCCGGCATGGTAAACCAGCACGGCAACGACGACTGCTACGTCGAGATGACGTTTATGAAGACGCTGGAAACCTACGGCTTCGACGTTTTCATCCGGCAGGCTGGCGTTGACTTTGCCAACAGCGGTTATCCCCTCTGGCACGCCAACAATGCCGGAAGGAGCAACCTCCGCAAGGGCATTGCCCCGCCCGACAGCGGTCATCCGCAGTTCAACAAGTGCGCCGACGACATCGACTACCAGATCGAGGCCGACTTCTCCGGTATCATCTCGCCGGGCATGCCCAACCAGGTGATCGCCCTGAGCGAGATATTCGGCCGGCTGATGAACTACGGCGACGGCCGGTATGCGGGTCAGTTCATCGGCGGGATGTATGCCGAGGCGTACTTCGAGTCCGACATGGTCAAGGTCATCGAGGCCGGCCTGGCGTGCGTCCCGGCCGACAGCCAGTACGCCGAGATGGTCCGCGACATGCTCCAGTGGTATAAGGAGAACCCAACCGACTGGGAGAAGACCTGGCAGTTGGTCGAGGACAAGTACCACAAAGATCCCAAGTACACGCACGGTCTGTGCTCCAGGCATGGCCTCGACCAGCAAGGCCGCCGGGGCAGCATCGACGCCAAGCTCAACGGGGCGTATATCCTCATGGGCCTGCTCTACGGCCAAGGCAACCCGGACCAGACCATGCGTATCGCCTGCCGTTGCGGCCAGGACAGCGACTGCAACCCAGCCAACGCCGGCGGCGTGTACTTCGCCGTGCTGGGCGCCTCGAAGATCCCCGCCCGATTCGTCGAAAAACTGGACCTGCGGGCCAAGTACAGCCATACGGACTACACGGTGCCGAAGGTGTACGAGGTTTCCGAGATGCTGGTTCGCAAGGCGGTGCTGCGGAGCGGCGGCAAAATCGAGAAAGACGCCAACGGCGAGGAGGTCTTCGTGATCCCAGCCCAGGCGCCCAAGCCGGGCAAGGCGGAGAAGTCCTATGAGCCGAGCCCCATCGCCAACAGCAGATTCACGGCCGAAGAGATGGAGAAGATCGCCGTTGGTCGGCCCGAGCCGAAGAAGTAACGGTAGCCAGTAAGGAGGCCCCGAGTCGGACGTCCACGCGGACAAGGGGCAATTACTACGAAAGGTCTGTACTATGCTGAAAACGACAATCCTCGGGGCGTCCCTTGCTTTGTCGCTCGTCGTTGGCGCCACGGCGGCGGAGCCGGCCGTCACCGGCCTCCGCTGCGAATATCGCGCGGATCCGATAGGCATCGACGTGACCCAGCCTCGGCTCTCCTGGACCATCCAGTCGGCCGAGCGGGGCGAGAAACAGACCGCTTACGAGTTGCTGGTCGCCTCGTCGGCCCAGACGCTGGCCAAGGACCAGGGCGACTTATGGCAAACCGGCAAGGTGGCCTCGGACCAGTCGGTCCACGTGGTTTACGCCGGCAAGCCGTTGGAATCGCGCGCGGTCTGCCACTGGAAAGTTCGAATTTGGGGCAAGGATGGGAAACCCTCGCAATGGAGCAATCCGGCCTTCTGGTCGATGGGGCTGCTCAAACCTGAGGACTGGAAAGCGAAATGGATTGGACTGGAGGCAGAAAATCCGATCCTGCCGGTGCCTCCTCCCGGCACGCAACCTCTGGACGCCTGTTATCTTCGCCGCGAATTCAAGGCGGAAAAGAAGATCCAGCGCGCGACGGCCTATGTCTCGGGCCTCGGCCTGTCCGAAATCTATCTCAATGGGCAAAAGGTCGGCGACCACGTGCTCTCGCCCGGATTGACCGATTACATGAAGCGTGTTTTCTACGTGACGCACGACGTCACCGGTTACCTCAAGACGGGGGACAACGCGGTGGGCGCCATTCTCGTCAACGGACGTTTCTTCGCGCCGCGGAAATCCGCGGGATTCTTCTTCATACGCGATTTCGGCTTCCCCAAACTCCTGCTTCAGATCGAAATCCGCTACGAGGACGGATCTTCCCAGACGATCGTCAGCGACAAGAACTGGAAATCTACCGACAAGGGGCCGATCCGCAGCAATAACGAGTTCGATGGCGAAGATTACGACGAACGGATGGAGATGCCGGGATGGGATCAACCGGGGTTCAAGGATTCCACGTGGGAACCAGCCAAGATGCCTCCCCCTCCTGGTGGGATGCTTTGTGCGCAGATGATCGAGCCGATCCGGGTCACGGAAACGATTCGTCCGGTGGCCATTTCCAGCCCCAAGCCGGACGTCTATGTGCTCGACATGGGCCAGAACATGGTCGGCTGGTGCCGGCTGAAGGTCGCGGGCCCCAAGGGCAGCAAGGTTTCGCTGCGGCACGCCGAGACGCTCAATCGGGACGGCACGCTTTATACAGTCAACCTTGGCGGGGCACTGGCGACCGATACCTACACGCTCAAGGGCGAGGGCGCCGAAACCTACGAGCCGCGCTTCACCTATCGCGGTTTTCGTTACGTCGAGCTGACCGGTTTTCCGGGCAAGCCAACGCTTGATGCCATCGCAGGCTGCGTCGTCCACGACGCGGTTCCGAAGGCCGGTGAGTTCGCCTGTTCGAACGAATTGATCAACCGCATTTGGAAGAACATCGTCTGGAGCGTCCGCGGCAACTACCGCAGCCTGCCGACCGATTGTCCACAGCGCGCCGAGCGTCTGGCCTGGCTCGGCGACCGGTCGGTCGAATCGAAAGGCGAGACCTATCTGTTCAACGTGGCTGCGCTTTATGCCAAGTGGATCACGGACATCGAGGACACGCAAGCTTCCTCGACGTTTTCAGTGCGTGACCTCCGCGATCCCCCTTCGTTTGCCGCGAAACTGAAACAGCCGGTCGATGCGTTATCCACTTACGTCCGCGGCAGATTGTCGGATGCCACGCGCCAGGCATTGGCCGGGTGGCCCGGCTCGGGACCAGTTTCCGAGCAACTGCATAAAGCTCTGGTTCAAGATCTGAACGCGATCATTCAGGGGGAGTTGATTCACGATACGGCTCGTTTTGCGGGGATCACCTTGCGACCGGAAACAACGCAAGTGCTGTCGCAGAACCCGCGCGGAAAAGACCTGCCCAGCCTCAACCGGTGGCTCTTGGAGGATGCTTACCCGTTGGAACTGTCGAGGGACTACATTCGAAAGCCCGATGGCAGCATTTCCGGCATCGCCCCGACTTATTGGAAATGCTACAAGCGGGATGTCACCTGGCCGAGCAGTTTCATCATCATTCCGGGAGTGCTTTACGAGCAATACGGCGATGTCCGGGTGCTCCAGAAGCACTACGACGGAATGAAGAAATGGATCGAATATATGCTCTCGTTTGAGCGGGATGGTCTGATGTCCCAGGACCGTTGGGGCGATTGGTGCTTTCCGCCCGAGGCGGACAAGGTGGGACTACCTCCAGACCCCAAACGTCAGACGGATGGAACAGTCCTTGCCACCACGTACTTCTACCACGATCTGCGCCTGATGGCCCGCTACGCGACGATCCTCGGCAAGCCCGACGACGCACGGAGATTCGACGAGATCGCCGAGAGGATGAAGTCGGCCTTCAACAAAAGATACCTGAATGCCGCGGCCGGGATCTATGACAACGGCTCGGAGACCTCCTTCGTGCTGCCTCTGGCCTTCGGCATGGTCCCTCCGGAGAATCGCCCGGCGGTCTTCGAGAACCTGGCCAGAAAGATCACCGTGGACGACCGCGGGCACCTCGCCACGGGCCTGATCGGCGGCCAATGGCTTTGTCGCGTGCTCTCCGACAACGGCCGGCCGGACATCACCTACACCTTGGCCTCGCAAACAACCTACCCGAGTTGGGGCTACATGATCGGTCGTGGTGCGACGACGATCTGGGAGAACTGGTGGGCGGACATGGATGGCAGGGACTTTGATGGGTCGGGCAACCATGTCATGCTGGTCGGCGATCTGGTCATCTGGCTCGTCGAGCACCTGGCCGGCATTGGGCCCGACATCGAGCGCCCAGGCTTCAAGCACATCATTGTCCGCCCGCACCCGCTGGGCGATTTGAAATTCGCCAGGGCGTCGCACGAGTCGATGTACGGGGCGATCCAGAGCAGTTGGACCCGCGAAGGCGGGAAGTTCACGCTCGATCTGGTCATTCCTCCCAACACTACGGCCACGGTCTACCTGCCGGCCACCGGCGTGGCGGCCGTGACCGAAGGCGGGCGACCGGTTGGCGAGGCCGAGGGCGTGAAATTCGTGAAAATGGACAAGGAGACGGCCATTTGCGAGGTCGTTTCCGGCACTTACCGGTTCGCGTCGGAGACCAGGCCGTAGGTTATGCGTTGGCATACTCGTTCATGTCGCCGCGGCCCAATTGCTGGAGGAACGCAAGCATCGACGCTTTCATCACCTCGCTACGATTGAGCCCTTCGCGCCGGAATCCGTCATCTGGTTGTCGCAGACAACACCCGCCGACACCCGTCACCCTTTCGCACAGCCTAACGAACGGCGAACGCAATTTCGGTGGATCAGTACAGCGGCCGAGAAAGTTCAAAGTGCGAGGTCCCCGCCCCCTGCCGGCGTGCCGGGGGCGCTATTCCAGGGTCGGCATGGCGATCTCGCCGCGAAGTTGGGCCTCGCCGCCCTCCTTCTCATAGACCCCGTAGAACATCGTGCTGAGGTCCAGCCAGAGGGTCAGCCGGTGCAGGTCCTCGGGCGAGAGTTTCACGTCATAGTGGCCCTTCGTGAGAATCTCGTAGAGGTTGGAGACCCTGGCCCCGAACTGCCCCGGCGTCGTACGCAGGTTCTCGCCGTACGACGTGAACCCGTACTTCACGAGGCTGTTATACGAGGCGTACCACTTGCGGTTGACGGGTTCCTTCGCGAGGTTACAGGCCTTCGGGGCGTTCTTGACGTGGCATTCCACGCAGTTACGGTCGAGCACCGGCTGCACGAGGCGCGGGTAACTGAACGGGTTTGTGCCGTCGACGTCGGGGGCGAGTTTCGACGGTTCCCGGCGCAGGGCGACGGGCACCGCCGTCGTGGGCATCGGCGTCGAGTTCTTCGGCTCGTGGCAGCCCGCGCACACCAGCCGCTCGCCCTCGTGCAGGTACGTGGCCGAGCGCATCGACTGCACGGCCAGGCCCTTTTCGTCGAGGGCCTGGAAGAACATCTCGCGGTTGGCCGGCACGGTGAAATGGGCGCTGCCGTCCTCCTCCACAGGCACGGTGCCGAGGACGTACCGCACGGGGACGACGGAATCGCCGGCCATGGCGATGCGCTGGCCGGTCTCGTGCGGCGGGCCACCCGAAGGCACGCTCATCGGCAGCACCTGCAATACGCGCAGGGCGGTGATCTTCGTGTTCGCCGGCCACGGCCGCAGGCTGGAGTAGGCGTTGACGAGCGCGATGGTAGCCTCGCCGGGCTTGCCTGGATAGGCGGGCGTCTGCTTGGCGGACAGGCTCTTGACGAGTTGTGTAGCCGTGGGCCCCACGGGCGGCACAGGCGTCGGCCGCAGGGGCATGGGGCTCATGCAGGCGATCTCGTGGTCGCGGTAGATGAGTTCTTTGTTACCGAAACTGTCGACCAGGTAGATGCCGTAGTTGCCGCCGCCCTTACGCAGTTCGTTGTTGGCGTCGTAGACGCACAGGTAGTAGTCTTCGCTCAGGGGGAAGGCCATGCCGTAGGTTTCCGTGCCGCCCTGGCTCTCGGGGAAGCCCACTTCGGGCGTCAGGCGGCGGATGGGCCCCATGCCGTCGTCGTCGGGCACGTCTGGGTTGAAGACGACGAGCGACCCGAATGCCTGGCTGTGGTGCGGCGCTGCGGTGGCCACGTACCTGTTGGAGCGCGGCACAGGTCGGACGTCGAGTTCCATGTCGGGCCGAGACTGCCGCGGAGCGAAGTTGCCATGCACGGCGCGCGGGTCGGCCCCGTCGAGCGTCGTGATCCACGGGTGGTGGGCCGTGCATCCGAAGCGGTCGACGTAGTCCCACCGCGTGTAGATGATGCGTCCGTCGGGCGTGACGGCGGGGTTCCACTCGTTGGTCTCGTGGAAACTGAGGCAGTTGATGTCCCGCCCGTCGGGCAACATGTCGTAAAGGGTGTACGTGGGGCAGGTGCGGCCGCAACGCAGGTAGCCGCCCCGCCGCTCGGTGATGAACGCGATGCGGCCGTTCGGGAGCCACACGGGGTCGAAATCGTTCCACGTGCCATCGGTCAGTTGCTTCAGGCCCGTGCCGTCGGCGTTGACCTTGAAGATGTGGTACGAGCGGCCCTCGGCCCAGTGACCCTTGGCGGGGTCGGTGTGGCGGCGGTGTTTGGTGTCGCCGGTGCACTCGACGTAAGCGAACAGGATCTGCTTGCCGTCGTAGGAGAGGTCGGGCGAGAGGAACGAGCCGCCCTCGGTGACCTCGCCCTGCTGGTTGCCCTCGCCGTCGAAGCGGATTTTCCAGTCGCGAAGCGGGCCGCCCGAAAGCTTCTGCCCCTTGAGGCGCCCGTTCTCGACGGTCGAGTTTGCCAGCACGTCGCGCACCTGGGGGTCGGGCCCGAACGCGCCGGAGAGGACGTACAGGCCGCCGCCGGGCTTCTGGGCCATGCCGTAGTACTGGTCGCACATGTGGTTGTAGATGGCGCGGTGGCGTTTGATGAACAGGATCTTGTCGAAATCGAGGAGCGGGTTGGTGAAGGCGATCTGCCGCCGAAGTTGGCAGGCATGGAGGAACAGTGCGCGGCGGGCGTCGGTGCTGGCAAGGGGCGTGTCGGCGCCAAGTTTCTTAAGGGCCCCCAGAGCCCTTTCCAGGTCCACGAGTTTAGCGGCCACGGCGGTGCGATTCAGGTCCTCAAGCAGCGCGGTCATGCGGCGGAGGACTACGTCGGCCGGGTCGCGGTCGGATTCCAGGATCAGCGCCTCGGGACGGAATGCTTCCTTGGCGACCTCTGCAAAGTGCGCCCCGTTCGCCAAGTCGTGCTGAAGGGCCGCGTACTGTGCCTGAAGGTCGAGGTCCCGCAGGGCACGGCTGCCGAGGTCGGTCCAGCGCGGGTCTTCCGGACCAGATTTGGCCGCAACAGCGCCGGCAAGCAGGCCTGCCAGAAGCAGCGGCGACAGAATGTGGCGCATGTGGCTCACCCGCAGTCCGCTCGCAATTCGAGACACAATATACCCCCGCACTTAAACCGCATGCAACGCGGCACGGCCCCTCAAATCCTGAACCGGAGTTAAGGCATGGCAGCGGCGCCACCGTTGCGGCCGTGCTTATGTTCCACATCGGCGAACATGGTCACGCCACAGCGTGCCACCCGGCGATGGCTACTCTCCAACCATCGTGATTGCCTACTTACCAGGCCCTTCGCCCATGCCCAGTTCTCCCACGGGAGGGCTGGGCGGGATGCCGCAGGCGGACCCGAACGTCGGTGCAGGCCGGAAGTCGGGAAGGCCTTTATACTTCACGTTCCGGCGTCCGTAATAAGAGCCGTAGTACTGACCGTTGGAATCAACCCACGTCGTCAGCCGCACCCACTCCTCTTGCGATAGATTGATGTCCTGGTGTCCTTTCAGGAGGTGGGCGACGAGATTGCTCTTGTGCGACCCAAGGGAGTACGCGGGCAGGTACTCGACGTTGCCCGTCTTGGGGTGGTTCTCGCCGATAATCGGCAGCATCCCGCGGTCCAGCAGGTTCTCGTACGAGCGAGAGAAGTGCGTCGTCGGCGTGCCCGTAAGGTCCATGCCGGCCTTGGGCTTCTCGCCGCTGTGGCACTTGATGCAGTACTTATCGAGGACCGGCTGCACGTCGGTCGGATAGTGAAGCGGGCGCGCGCCGGTCGCCTCTCCGGGCTGCGGACCGGGTTTGTCCGGGGCTCGCCGCAGGGCCATGGGCACTCCTGCGTCGGCCATCGGCGGATCGTTTGGCAATTCGTGGCATCCGACGCAGGTGCGCGTTTCGCCCGGCCGGTAGTTGACATACGTCCGCTCGCGCTGGACCTCCATGAAACCGGCGTCGAGCGTCTGGAAGAAGATGTTCTTGTCGGCCAGCACGGTGAAGTGGGCCGAGCCGTCGGCCTCGACCGGCACGATGCCGTGTTGCACCTTGAGGCCAAAGTGGGTTCCCTTGGTGATGACGGCGTGCTGCTGGTCGTATTCATCACCGTCCCAGGAGCGGCGCGCGGCCCAGGGCCGAGGCACCTGCTCGTTGATGCGGATGTACTTGATCGTGCCTCTCTCCACCCCCTTGAGGCCATGATAAACATCGCGCACCACGACCGTGGCCAGGCCGCGGCGGGCCGTCTCCACATCGGGCACCGCTCTCAGGACAGGCGGGCGAGCGCGCGGCACAAGCGGCACGGGCTGCCAGCACGAGGTGTCGGCGTCGACGAAGATCAGTACGCGGTTGCCGTGCTCATCCAGAAGGTACAGGCCCCAGGCGGTCGGATCCTTCCAGAGTTTGTCGGGATTATGCGACACCAGGAAGAACCGGTCCGACAGCGGATACGGGTCGGCGAAGAGCGGCCCGTTGTCGGTCCGCACCCACTTATCGCCGACGCGATGATGGAACCCGCCTTCAGCCTGGATGTCGATGTCGGGCGTGATGTACGTCATCGGGTCGCGCGTGCGGATGTTGCGGGTCATGTCCAACCGGATCACCGTTCCGACGCCGTTCTGGGGGCAGTGCGGCGTGCCGAGGACCACGAACTGGTCGCTCGTGCCCGGGATGGGCCGCCCGCAGAGCAGCGTGGGCGGCAGCGCGATGTCGTTGCCGTAGACCTCGGACGAGCGCGTGCCGTCGGGATACATCGCCCACAGACACTTGACGCTGACGACCCCTTTGTCCACGTACTCCCACCGCGTGTAAAGGATGCGGCCGTCGTTCATCACGGCGGGCGTGGCCTCGCTGACCGAGCTGTTGGTGAGCTTCTCGATGTTGCGGCCGTCGCCGTCCATGCGATACAGCACGGTGGTCGTAAAGACGTCGGGGCTGTCGCAGAGCGTTCTGGATTCGCAGCGCGTGGAGATGAAGCAGATGCCGCCGTCGGGCAGATAGCACGGCTGCATGTCGTCGGTGTAGTGGAAATACTGGAGCGGGTCCACGTTTTTGTTGCGGTACTTTCGGATGCGATCGGGCTCGTCGGGCGGCGGGAAGGTGATCTGGCGCAGACCCCGGCCGTCGACACCGACCTCGTAGATGCGGAAGCCCTCATCCGGCTTGGCCTTCCAGTCGAAGACGACGCGTTGGGCGTCGAACGAAAGGTCGAAGCGCCCGAAGATGCCGTCCTTCATCGAGGGCACAAGGTCGGTGACCTTACCGTCCCTCAGGGAGAGGATGCAGAGGTTCCCGCCGTAGTAGTGGCACCCGTTGATGAAATCAGTGTAGTAATGGTTGGACTGGTAGGTCTTGCGCTTGACGAAGAGCAGGCGGTCGAAGGCCATTAGGGGGTTCTCGAGGACGATCGCTTCGCGAGCGAGCTTTTCGAGGTCTTCCCCGGCGGCCGCTCTGCCCGCGTCATCGGCCAGGCGCTTCTCGATTGCGTCCAGGCGAGCGAGGTAGTCGGCACCGCGGGGATACTTCGCTTCAAACGTCTCCGCCAGGTCTTTGATCGCGGCCCGCAGCGCGCCGACATTAGGTGCCGCCGCCGGCGCGCGGGGCGACTCCGCTGCGGTGACAGACAGCCACGCAACCGCACACGCAAGAACTGCCGTCGGCATGGCCAATCGCTTCATCGCCTTACCTGCACTTACTCGGCGGCCGCCGCTACAACGGCCTGCACCTGGTCGGCCTGCACGACGTCTGCCGCAAGCCCATCGCACGAACCTGTGGCTACCAAGTATTCCGTCCGCCTTATTCTACAAGCACGTACGCCTCTTGTCTGCAATGCTCTTCACGGCTACGATTTGAGCCCTTCCAGCCAGAAAGGACGGCCTTCGCGCCAGAATCCGTCATCTGGTTGTCGCAGATAACACCCGCCGACACAGCCGCTCACCCCGCAGACCCCGGACGGAGTTTGCGGGGCGCACAACTACTACGGCAAGGTGGCGTAACCTCTTGCGATGGGTGACGCGGTCCGACATCTTGTCTGACGAGAACTGGCGGGGTAGAGTATACATCCCACGGATTTTGCGCTTGGTAACCTGGTACAGAACGAAGTATGCTGAACAAGATCGAATGCGCTCGGATATGGGTGAAGGGAAAACCCGTGAAACTGATCGCCGAGCACGGCAAGTTGGCAACGTTGATCCCTCTGGAGAGCTAACCGTCGCTACGCCTGGATGCTTCAGCCGGCCTCACTGGCGGCAATCTCGTCAGAACGTTATTGCAGATCCGTTTGCCCATGGCGGTGTCAGGATGACAAGAACAGCATAGGAATCGTGCGAAATGCCCGGTGGACGGGAGGAATGTTCGTTTCCGACCAGTGGAAACTCGTTCGCCAGAGCAAAGAACGGCCGGATTGTCGTCCAGAACGGGGCGATTTCTTTGGTTGGGGAGCGGGACGAGGGCTGGCACCTGAGTCGGAGGTACAGTAGAATCGTCAAAAGTGGTCCACGGCGGTCGTGGGCCGGAAGAAATTCTGGATCAAATGGAAAATCCCGGATGAAAAGACGAAGATTCGCGATGGCCCTGTTTCTCCTGGCGACATGGGTTCTGGCTGGGGCACTGGCCGCGACAACTTCGGCCCAGGAGCCGCCGGGACGGTGGAGCGAGGAAAAAGCCTGGCGATGGTACAACCAGCAACCATGGATTGTGGGGTTCAACTTCGTAACCAGCTCTGCGGTGAACGATATTGAGATGTGGCAGGCCGACACTTTCGACCTGCCGAACATCGACCGGGAACTGAAGATCGCCGCATCCCTCGGATACAATACCGCGCGGGTCTTCATCAATTACCATCTCTGGGAAGCGGATCCTGCCGGGCTGAAGAAACGGATGGATCAATATCTGGCCATCGCCGACAAGCACGGCATCCGAACGGTGTTCTGCCCATTCGATTACTGCAACTTCACCAAGCCAAGACGGCCCCCGAATCTGGGTAAACAGGGCGAGCCTACCGGGCGGCATGGAGGCAACTGGGTAGAAAGCCCCTGGGAGGACATGGCGCGCGACCCCAAGAAGTTTCCCCTGCTGAAGCAGTACATCACGGACATTGTCGGCTCGTTCGCCCACGACAAGCGGGTGCTGATGTGGGACCTGTACAATGAGCCGATGCCGCCGGTTTGGGAGTTGACGATGGCGTGTTTTGACTGGGCCAGGGAAGCCCGCCCGGAGCAGCCGATTACGGTGGGCCACCAGCAGCACCTGGAATGGCGGCTGGCCCGACAGATCTTCGAGCGATCAGACATTGTCACCTATCATCTTTACGGGCGAGCGGATGAGACTCGCCGGCGGCTCGAAGAGATCCGGAACCTGACGAAATACCCGCTGGTCTGCACCGAGTGGCTGAACACCCTGCCCGAAGGCAAGACTGACATTCCCACCTGTCTGCCGATCTACAAGCGGAAAAAGATCGGTGCGATCTGCTGGGGGATGATGCAGGGCCGCCTCCAAACCCCGATCCACGACATCCTTCGTCCGGACGGTACGCCCCTCTACCCGCAGGACGTCGAGATTCTGCGCGCATTGACGGGCGCCAAAGACGGACGCCGCTGATGTGCCTCAGACGCCAAGGCGTGTAGTATTCCTCTTGAGTCAGTGACGGTGACGGGGTCAGGGTATATGACGAACAAAGGAACTGATGAACAAGAATAAGAACATACTACTCTCACTGGCCACATTGCTGTCGCACACCGGCGAGATCGAACTGCTGCCGGCCTTGCCCAAGGCGTGGCCGTCCGGCAGCGTAAAAGGTCTATGCGCTCGCGGCGGATTCGAGGTTGATATGGAGTGGAAGGGCAGCGCGCTCGTTTCGGCCACGATTCGCAGCGTTACCGGCAAAACGTGCAAAGTGCGCTACGGAGAGAAAACCGTCGATCTCAGCGTGCCAGGCGGAAGATCGAAACGGCTGACCGCGGAGCTGGTGGAGTCGCAATAGTGACACATCATGGTGAATGCCGAATGGTAAACAACTGTTCAAGAGGAGGCGTATCGTGAAGCAAGTGAAGACAGGAAAGTCGCTATTGTTCCTTGTTTGCAGCATGACGTTGCTGTCGCTTCCCATGACTGTCTGTGCATGGGAGCCCAACGCCAAGGATCGGGATGCGGCAATCAATGCGGGGAATTTTACCGCATATTCCGGCCAGCTTACGGCATGGCTGAAACAGAAAGTGCCTGCCGACCCGGCCCAGATAACACAAGGAAAGATGAGGGCTCTGCTAAGTGATGCTGTCTTCGTCGACGCCTTGGCCGAGCGGCAGTTCATCGGGAAAGTGTGGGATCAACCCGACTTGGGAGGTTATGCGAAAGCCGCTCCGAAGAACAAGGCCTTTGTGGCCTGGGCGATGTCGAACGGAAAGCTCATGGACGAGGTGATGCTGACCCGCACACCATCTGATATGTCCAGCAGATATGATAATAGCTGGTCAATCAACGCCGGAGTACTGGAGAACTGGAGGCAAATCTACTATGCCTATCCGGAGTCAAGAGAAGGCCTGTACTTGCGGCTTGCCGTCGCATGTGCTCTTCGTCCTCCAGGCACCGGCAACGTCGGCGCTGGCATGGCCAAAGAGCAAAGCACTCCCCTTGCCCGGTTCGGTCACTTCCTGACAGCGCACAAGAACAAAGAACTGGTTCCAAGCTTCGACACTCTCACCGCCTGGGAGATGACGCATGTTGTATCGTCTGGTGCGTCCGATAAGGACCTGGCCTGGGGAAGAGAAGCGCTGAACACCTGGAATCCTGACTATGTATGGAAGGATGAGAACGTCATTGGGCTGGCGAGTCAGATGAAATACCAGGGGTCGCAGATTCCCTATTACACCATGAGTTGTCTGTTGGCGGGTGGCGGAAAATGCGGGCCCAGATCCTCCTTTGGCGTATTCATCTGCCAGGCGTTCGGCATTCCGGCCGTAGGGGTGGCGCAGCCTGCTCATGCCGCAGTTGCATTCAGAGACAAGAATGGTAACTGGCAGATTGCCTTGGGCCGCAGCTGGAACGTTTCGAAACTCTCTGACCGGGGAAATATGTCGGGTGGCGAGTTTCTTGAGAGAGTAAAGGAGCGGAAGACGAAAGCGTTCGGAAACGTTGAACATCTGCGATGGCTGGCAGGAAATCTTACCGACAAAGCACAGATTGCCGCGGTCATGGCAACAACTCCGGCGATTGCGGATGCAAGTAAAGACGCTATCGTCGCGTTCCAACCCGGCCGCGGTGCGGCGGCGGCAGCCTCGACGAAGCCGCTGACCAAGCCGGAACCACCTATCAAAGTGGCGCCCGGTGTCATCCATGTTAATGCCGGAGACTTTGCCCATATTGGTGGCATCAGCGGTGTCGGCCCCGGCGTGGGGGTTGGTGATTGTTACACGGGCGGCAAACAGTTGCACTTCGGGGCGATGTCGCAAACAGCCTGGGTCGGCTATAAAATCAATGTCCCCAAGACCGGGATCTATGAGTTGACGGCGAGGGTGTCGGCGATCAACTGGGGACAGAGACTGTATGCCAGGTCGTTCGGATCCATGTACCGGGCCAAGTCGGCTACGGCGTCCGATGTCTACAGGCAGGATTCCAGTCTTGGTCCTCAGATGGTAATCGATCACGATCTGGGTACGCGATGGGCCATGAATTTAGGCAAAGAGCAAGGCTGGATCGAACTCGACCTGGGCCAGCCCAGGTCGATAAGCAAGATGATCATTGACGAACACTCATGGGATCGCGTGTCGAGGTTTCGGGTGGAGTACAAGGCGGGCAACGATTGGAAGATGCTCTTTGAGGGCGGCGACATTGGGTTGGAATGCAAAAAGGAGTTCCCGCCGGTGACAACACAGAATGTGCGGCTGAGCCTGCTTGATGGCAAGGGGCCGTCGGGGGGGCCGACGATCTGGGATATCAGTGTGGGGGATGTCTTTGACGGGAGCGGCTGGATCAACGCGGAGTGGGATCCCGCTACGGCAGGCTGCTGGCAGACAACGAAGCCATTGGAAATGAGACTGGCCGCGGGCGTCCAGATGATATGGCTATGGGCTCCCTCCCAGCGAGGGCTTACGTTGAAGTCGTTTGAGCTGAAACCAAAAGGAACCTCGGCGCAGGTCTACACTTTGGTGCCGCGCAAAGCGCCGTAGGATAACGCTGTCTGGAGACTGAATGGGAGGGTAATGCTGTGAATATGAACGACGAAGTGCGATCGCAGTCCATTGGCATCGTGTTGGCGGTGATCATCATGACGGTATGCGCCGGTCTGGTTGTGTCGGCTGAGCCCGCACCGGTGAAAAGGGTGGTGCCGTGGGACATCTTCCCCTCTTCGCCATGGAACTACGGGCTGACGCTCAAGGACGGCTTCCAGGTGATAAAGGCCGACTGGCCGGCCGGCGATCAGCCCTTCCGCAACGAGGCCGCGCCGGTGCGTCTCATCGCCAAGGCCAAAAAGATCCCGAACTGGACGCTCGATCGCAACGGCGCGGTCCAGGAAGTGAACGGGCAACCGGTGCAGTCGGACGAGCCGGAGGAATCGATCACCATGATCCCCATGGGCGCGGCTTCGCATCAGCACGCTGCCGGTGATTGGCGACGGACCGAACGCTAAGCCCTGGCCCGGGATGCCTAAGTAACCACCTATGAAACCACTGCTGAAAACTGTAGTCTTGCTGACCGCGCTGGCCGTCCTGAACGGCGCCCAGGCGGAGGAGACCGTCATTCAAGTTCAGGCCGATCAGGTGCTTCATTCCGTGTCGCGCCTTCTCACGGGTGCGTGCATCGAGGACGTGAACCACGAAATCTATGGTGGGATTTACAGCCAGATGATTTTCGGCGAAAGTTTCCAGGAGCCTGCGAAATCGCCGGAGATCAGCGGCATGTGGCGCGGGCTCAGCCGGGGCGACGCGAAGGGCAAATTCGCAATCATTGCCGACAACCCTTTCGCAGGAACTCAGTCGCAGCAAGTGACTTTCGAATCAGGCAACGGCGAATGGGGTGTGGAAAACCAGGGCCTCAATCGTTGGGGCATGAACTTCGTCGCCGGCAAGACCTACGAAGGCTATGTGTGGGTACGCACCAGGAAACCCGTGACATTGTTCGCGGCGCTGGAAAGCCGTGATGGTTCGCAGGTGTATGCCGAGAAACCGCTAGACGTCGCCGGCAACGAATGGCAGCGGCTGGACTTCACGTTGACCCCCAATGCCGCCGACAAGGCCGGCCGGTTTGCGCTGAAGTTGAAACAGCCCGCTTCGGTCACGCTAGGCCACACGTTTCTCCAGCCCGGCGAGTGGGGCCGGTTCAAGGGCCTGCCCGTGCGCCGCGATGTCGCCGAGGGCCTCGTCGCCCAGGGTATCACCGTCCTGCGCTACGGCGGCTCGATGGTCAACAACCCCGGATATCAATGGAAAAAGATGATCGGCCCGCGCGACCGCCGTCCGCCCTATGTGGGCCACTGGTATCGCTATTCCTCCAACGGCTGGGGCATTCCCGACTTCATGGATTTCTGCGAGGCGGCCGGTTTCGAATACATCCCCGCCTTCAACATGGACCAGACGCCGCAGGACATGGCCGACTTCATCGAATACGCCAAAGGCCCTGCCGACAGCCAATGGGGTCGCCGTCGTGTGGCCGATGGACATCCGCAGCCCTACGGGCTCCGATTCATCGAACTGGGCAACGAGGAACGTGTGGATGATAAATACGCCGGCAAGTTTGAGGCGTTGGCCAAGGCCGTTTGGGCCAAGGATCGGGACATTATTCTCGTCGTCGGCGACTTCGTTTACGGCAAGCCGATCCGCGACCCGTTCAAATTCAGAGGCGCATTCTCCGGCATTACCACCCTGGCCGCCCAGCAGAAGATTCTCCGCCTGGCCAAACAGCATGATCGCGAGGTCTGGTTCGATCTGCACGTGGGCACGGACGGCCCGCGGCCCGATGCCACCTTCGCCGGCATGTTCACTTTCATCGATGCCCTGGATCGGATTGCCGATGGGGCCCGCTACAAGGTGGCCGTCTTCGAGTTCAACGCCGGCAACCATGCGCAGAAGCGCGCGCTGGCCAACGCGCTGGCGATCAACGCCATCGAACGCGACGGGCGCATTTCATTTGCCGCCTCTGCCAACTGCCTTCAGCCCGACGGCCAGAACGACAACGGCTGGGACCAAGGACTCCTCTTCCTGAATCCCTCGCAGGTCTGGCTCCAGCCGCCCGGCTTCGTGACCCAGATGATCTCCCGCAATTACCAACCCAGACTGGTCAAATGTGAGATTACCGGGATGGGGAAAAATCTGGATGCGAACGCCAAGCGCAGCGACGACGGCAAGACGCTGGTTTTGCAGGTGGTGAATCCGGACGACACGGCGGTCACGGCGCAGATTCGGATTGCGGGGTTCGTACCGGTCAGGCCGGAGGCGCAGGTGACAGAGTTGTCGGGGCCGTTGGATGCCGTCAACCCCGCCGGCAAAACCGATGCACTCGTTCCGCAACAAAGCGAATGGAAACACCAGATCAAGGAAAGAAGTGCCAGCCACACCTTCCCACCGCATTCTTTCACGGTACTGCGCTTTGAATGACATGCAACCGGGAAATGCGGCCATGAAACACCGAAGGAGAATCCAAATGAAAGGCCGCGCCACATGCCGCTCTACGGCCTGTCTCATTGCTGTAGTACTTATGGCGCGGCGGGCATCCATCACATGAGCGTGGAAGGCGATCCGGGCATCACGCCTATCTATGATTGGACGACATGGAAGGAGGGAATGAACTATCCAGGCTCGACCCAACTCGGGCCGGGCAAGAAACTGCTTGAACAATATCCGTGGTCGCGTTTCGAGCCGCATCCCGAATGGGTTGAACCGGGTTGCTATGCCGCGGGAATCCCAGGCGAAGTGCGCTTCATTTACATGCCGCGGCGCAACATTTACAATTGGACCGGCCCAACGGTGAAGAATCTTGAGCCTGATGTCGATTGGCACGTCTACTATTTTGATCCGGCGACAGGCCGGAAATGCGATCAGGGCACGATCAAGGCCCGGGTGAAAGCGGGCGACAAGACGGCGAAGCCCGTTGATTCTAAGAAAGACGTGCCTTCCCCGCAGGATTGGGTACTGATTTTTGAACGAGTGAAACCGTAATTGAAGGACGACAACATGACCACACATCTTTGTATTCGCCCATTCGCTTGCATTCGGTTCTTCGCCATCGCTGTGCTGGTCCACCGATTTTCGTGCCCTTCGCCTAACGGCATAAGATGTTTATTCACCGGCACTTATGGTAGCCTCCGAGGTGTCTGGTCACAACTTCTTTCGGGGGCTGATTTGCCCAAGAACCACGGTTGCTCAAACCTGTTGAATAGTTCGCAGGAGGAATCCAAGATACCGACAAATTCTTTGGAAGAAACCGACAGGATAGGCGCGGCGAGTCGACGGGAACTGAGAATACAAAACTGAAGACTGACTGGGAGGGTAATGCCGTGAGTATAAACGACGAAGTACGATTGCCGTCCGTTGGCATCGTGTTGGTGGCGCTCACGATGATGGTATGCGCCAGTCCGGCGGTGTCGGCTGAGCCCAGGCCGGTGAACAGGCAAATACCATGGGATGTTTCCGCGCTCTCGAAGACCCCTAAGGTTCACCCCACCACGGAACGTCCCGCGAACGGAATGCGCTCGTTTTTCTATGAGGGCGCGGATTACAAAGGCAAACCGGCCTGGGTGTTTGCCTACTACGCGACCCCGGCAGGGACGCCGCCGGCGGGTGGCTGGCCGGCGGCGGTGTGCACCCACGGCGGAGGCGGCACCGCCTATCCCGGGTGGGTGAGGGCGTGGAATGGCCACGGTTATGCGGCCATCGTCATGGATTTGGAAGGCCATTTGCCGGGCGGCAAAGACCATGGAATGGAAGGCAACTTACCGATTGGAGCCGGCCATCAGAATGCCGGGCCGAAACGTATCGGTTGGTTCGGCGACATTGCTCTGCCCGACAAGGAGCAGTGGTTCTATCACGCGGTGGCCGACGTGATCCGTGCCAACTCGCTGTTGCGCTCGTTCCCGGAAATCAACCCCAAAAAGATCGGCCTCACGGGTATTTCCTGGGGTGGAACGATCGTGAGCGCTGTCGCGGGCGTTGACTCGCGATTCGCTTTTGTCATTCCCGTTTATGGCTGCGGGTTCATCCACAAACATGATATGACTCCCGATCAGTACCGTGAATACCTCGCCAAGTGGGATCCGTCGGCGCATTTGCCCTCCGCGAAAATGCCGATGCTGTGGGTGACTGGAGTGGCTGACCCCGTCTTTCAAGTCGATATCTTTGCGAAATCGGCTAAAATCGCGGGCGGGCCGAGCAGCATGTGCTTGCGGCCGTTTTTGGCCCACGGCCATGGCAACGGATGGGAGGATGCAGGTGAAATATACACCTTTGCCGACAACATCGTGAAGGGCGGGCCGCCACTGCCAAAACTGGAGCGGCCGGAATTCAATCCCGCCACCGGCATCGCGCGTACGAAGTACACCGGAGGCTTCACGGAGGCATGGGTTTACTTCACGACGTCGGGCGGCAACTGGCAGGGCCGGAAGTGGAACTTCATTCAATGCAACGTCAGCGAAAAGGAACTGGTCGCCCGTCAGCGTCTTCCCCAGGGAACCACGGCATTTCTGATCTACGGGTTTAAGGTCAACTCAGGCTCCCGCAGCAACCATGCCGCTTCCGACTTGGTTGTGATCAATCCGTAAAGCAGGCGGCGACAGGGCGGTAGCGTACCGATAGCCTGTACACAACGGCCTCTCGGCTGGAGGGTAATACTGGAGGCTGGCTGAAAGGGCAATGCTTTGAATAGAAACGACGAAGTGCGATTACGGTTCGTTGGCATCGTGGGGGCGGCGCTGATGATGGCATGGGCCGGTGCGGCGGTGGCGGCGGAGACCGAGCCGCTGAAGAGGGTGATTCCGTGGGATATGGCGGCACTGTCGAAGACCCCGGCGATTCACCCCGCCACGGAACGTCCCGCCAATGGGATGCGGTCGTTTTTCTATGAGGGTGCGGATTACAAAGGCAACCCGGCCTGGGTGTTTGCCTACTACGCGGCCCCGGGAGGGACGCCGCCGGCGGGAGGTTGGCCGGCGGCGGTGTGCGCCCACGGCGGAGGCGGCTCGGCCTATCCCGACTGGGTGAGGGAGTGGAATAAACATGGATACGCGGCCATCGCCATGGACCTCGAAGGCCATTTGCCGGGCGGGAAGCATCATGGCGCGGAAGGCAACTTTCCGACCGGGATTGGGCATGCGAACGCCGGGCCTGCACGCAAGGACTGGTTCGGCGACAGGGATCTGCCCGACAAGGAGCAGTGGTTCTATCAGGCGGTGGCCGACGTGATACGCGCCAATTCGCTGCTGCGCTCGCTGCCGGAGATCAACCCCAAGAAGATCGGCCTGACGGGCATCTCGTGGGGTGCAACGGTCGTGAGCACGGTGGCGGGAGTCGACCCGCGTTTCGCTTTTGTGATTCCCGTTTACGGTTGCGGCTTTATCCACGACGGTTGAAGCCCTCGTCACGCCGTTACGCCGGGCTTCGCTGACACACCCGCCACTTGCTTCGTTTCGACGCGAATGTGATTTTCGGGATGCACAGCGGAGCAAAACCGCGGCGGGTGGCGGGTCAACGTCTCGGCGCGCCGAGCGGTGCATATTCCAGCGCCCCCACGTCGAGCAAACCCACCACCGGCCGCGGTTCGGCCTTTGCCGGATGGACGTACTGGGATTTCGGTTTGAGGTCAAAGTCGTCGACCTTGCCGAGCGGAGCGGCCTTATCGATGCACGGCGAGCCGGCCTTGAGGCGGTAGTCGTAGCCGGCGGGGTCCACGAAACCCGCCTCGGCGACCGACCTGAGGAGCAGGTTGCCGCCGGCCTCGATGTTGTCGATGTTGCAGAGTGGGATAGCCCCGACGCAAACGTTGTTGACGATGACCGGGCGGAAGCCTTCGGGGGTCTTCTCAACGCGGACGAAGCACGAGGTCGGCCGATGGTTCTGGTACACCATGGTATTGTTGACCACGTAGAGGGCGTTGCGCTCGTGCTTGATGCCTTCCATGCCGTACGCTATGACCCGTGTGTTCTGCGCACGGGGGCCCTTGTGCATGACGTTGCCGACGATAACGACGAGGCCGCCGTTGGGGAAATCCGCGACCGCGCTGCCGGTGCCGTTCTCGTCGGTCAGGCGGTTGTACAGGACCCAACTCTCTTTCGCGCGGGTCTTCAGGAGGTGCCCCTGGATCACATCGGTCGAGTAGTTATA
>JAPLMO010000406.1 GCA_026386995.1 Planctomycetota bacterium
TGGCGATGAGGCGGGCAGGAGCGATCTCTTTGCGATGGAGTTCCGGAAGGCCGTAGACGGCATGGCCGAGGTTGGCCTCATCGGCCTTGTGGCCGTAGGTCTTCTCGTAAAGGCCGGGGGCCTTGAGGCGGTAGTCGGCCGAGAAGTCGATGACCTTCAGTCCCTCGGCCAGCAGCGGGCCGACGTACGTCATGCTGGCCGTGTGGGGCAAGGCCAGGAAGACCACGTCGCAGGCGGCGGCCAATGCCTTGACGTCGGCGGGGACGACATCCAGGTCGATCCGGCCGGCGAATTGCGGAAAGAGTTTCGAGAGCGGCCCGCACTTATCGGGCAGGTCCGCCAGGGCGGTGATCTGGGCCTGGGGATGGCCCAGGATGAGCCGCATGAGGTCCGCGGCCGCGTAGCCGCTGGCCCCGATGATGCCGACGCGTGTCAAGATTTTTTCTCCTTTACTTCCGTATGGTGCGCGGCGGTTCTCCTGAACCGCCGCGCAAATCGCATTCTGGCGCTGTCATACTAAACAGCACGAGCGGCCCAATGCCAGGCCGCTCGCGCTTGAAACGCCACATGCAACGATTAACGCTTGGAGAACTGGAAGCGCTTGCGGGCGCCCTTCTGGCCGTACTTCTTGCGTTCCTTCATCCTGGGGTCGCGGGTCATGAACCCACCGGCATGAAGGGCCTGGTCGAGCGACGGATCGGCCTTCAGAAGGGCCCGGGCGATGCCGAGTTTCACGGCATCGGCCTGGCCGGTCGAGCCGCCGCCCTGGACGCGGGCGAACACATCATAGGTTGTCAAATGGTTGGTGGCAACCAGGGGGCTGCGGGCGCTGTTGCGGTCTTTTTCCTCGGTGAAGTACTTCTCCACCTCGTGATCGTTGATGAGGACCTTGCCGCTGCCGGTCAGGAGCCGCACCCGCGCGACGGCGGTCTTGCGGCGGCCTGTGCCCCAGAAGGGAGCGGCCTTGGTGCCTTGAGCGGGAGGCTGAGTCACGTCAATCTCCTTCTGCTACGAGCCGGCAGCGCCGCTGCGGGCGGCGCCGCGCGGACCCTACAGTTTCAGCGGTTCAGGAAGCTGCGCCTCGTGCGGATGCTCCGCCCCGGCGTAGATCTTCATCTTGCCGAACATGCTGCGGCCCAACGGACCCTTGGGCATCATGCGCCGGACGGCCAGTTCAATCGGCCGCGTCGGATGACGCGCGATCATCTTGTCGAACGTCAGGACCTTGCGGCCGCCCGGATGATAGGTGTACCAGTCGTACTCCTTGTTGCGTGCCTTCGAGCCCGTCACCCGCACCTTCTCGGCATTGATGACGATGATAAAGTCGCCGCAATCGTGGTTCGGCGTGAAGGAGGGGCGATGCTTGCCCTGGAGAATCCGGGCAATTTTGGTCGCCAGGCGCCCCAGCACCTGGTCGGTCGCATCGACGAGCCACCACTTGCGGTCCACCTGCTCAGGCTTTAGAAACGCGGTCTTCGTATTCATCCAATCGCTCGCTGTTGCCAACGGGTGACAAAAAAACGATGGCAGCGCCTCCACGGCCTGCCAAGCCTAATGCGAAGAGAGTAGTATATGCCATTCTCGGCCGATGTCAACAGCCAAAAGAGGCAAATGCGCGACTGGTGCCCGCCCCGGCGGGTAAACTCCGCCCCGCCGCGCCATGGGGCGCCGTATCGCTACCAGGACAACTTCATTTCCTTCACGCCGACCGGCTGGAACTCGAGGCCGACGAACGATTCCTGCTTGACCGCCTCCTGCTTCAGGCGGATTCGCACCAGCCAGCAGTGCAGGCGGCGAGTCAGCACGAGGTCGGTCTGTGCGTTCTTCTGCTGGTCGAAGTCGTACTGCTCGAGGAACGTCAGCCGCCACTTCTCGTTGATCCGGTAGTCGAAGCCCAGGAACGTGGTGGCCGACTGGCCGCGCGTGAGGAGGCGATGGCCGACGGTGTAACTGAGTCGCGGCGTGTGGACGATGTCGGCGCCGACGGCGAACCGCTCGAGGATCCCGTCGTCCATGTTGTACGTCGTGTGGGTCCAGAGAGTGGCCATGTCGGTGGTGCGCCAATCGGTGCGGAACTCGATGCGGTTGAAGTTGCGCCGGTCGTCGGGCGTGATGCCCGGGAAGTCGCGATTGGAGTAGAAGTAGGCTTCCAGGTCGGTGGTGATCCAGTCGACGTCAACACGTTTGCCGGGGGGACCGCGCTTCGTCTGGAACCGCTGGCGCCAGCCGAGTTCAACGATGCCGGTCTGATCGACGCCGATGACCTCGTGCGTGCCGTACTCCGTCGGGTCGAACGGCCAGAGTTCGCGGCTGGGGACGGAGACCTGGGCGGCCGAAGCGCTGGCGTCGAAGATGTTGACGTGGCGCAGGCGGTGGACGTCCCAGAAGTCGCTCTCGACGTTATCGTAAGTGCGCCAGAGTTGCGTGGAGCCTCTTGCGCCTTCGCGTGCGGCGAGGCGTCCCTTGGAGCCGCCGGCCATCGAGTCGCTGAAGTACGACAGGCGGCCCTCGGCGAACGGGACGATGTTCAGCGGCCCGGCCTTCAGCGGCATGTCGACTTCGTGGCTGGTGTCGGCGATGAGCGTTGCGGAAGAACTGTCCAGCAGTTCGAACTCGCTCGCCGGCCGGTACCTCGCCATCGCCAGTTCGCTGTCCTGCAAGTACGTCAGGTGATCGTCCCAGAAACTGTGGCCGATGACGTTATAGCCGATCTGCGGGAAGTACTCCGTCCGCGTGTAGAAGTCCTCGACGCGGGTGGAGGCCAGCAGCGTCAGGGCCTGCTCGTTTTCCTGCTTCTTCAGGTACACCAGGGTTTCCTGCTGCTTGCCGGTCCGGTTTTCCTCCTCGAAGAACTCGTCGAGGAAGTCCTTGTCGGAAATATAGGACGCCTCGATCGTCATTTCCCAGTTTTGCGGCAGGTACTGGCGGTGCCGCCAGGTGGCGCGGCCGCGGTCGGCGTTGGGCGGCTCCACGGTCTGGACGCCCGTGTTCGTGGCGTTCGGCACGGTGTCTTTGGCATTGATGTTGTGCATGAAGTAAGAGAGGAACTCGCCGTAGTAGGTGTCGCGCTTGTACTCGGACTCGACGCCGAAGGCCGGGCCGGCCTTGCTCCAGGCGTCGAGGTCCAGGTAGAAGTCGAACCCCTCCGGCTCTTTTTCGATGCCCAGGAGTTTCATCAGGTGCCACTGGGTGGCGACGCCCGTGCCGCGGCTGCGGCGGTTCTCGATCCGGAGCGACCGCAGGGCCGTGTCGGCCTGCGTCATGTCGCCGGCGAGGCGCGGCCAGTAGGTGACGGGGAACTGGCGGATCTCGGCGTTCACGTCGGTCGCAGCGAAGCGGACGCGCTTGTGCTGCACATCGGGCGTCTCGCCGGGGGCCGGCGTCAGGTCCTCGATGCGCATCTCGCGGGCGCCGAGGTCGTAGTGCGGCTCGGCGAACTCGCAGGTCGACATCCATGCCTTTGTGCCGACGAACACGCCCTGCGCCAGTTGCCGCATCTCGTTCGCGTAATAGTAAACCGGGACGTTCCGCCCCTGGGCGAAGGTCTTGATGTCGGTCTTGACGGCCAGGGCCTGCTCGCGCTGAAAATCGTAGTATATCTGGCTGCACGTCATGGTCCGCCGGCCCTGAATGAGCCGCACATGGCCCTCCAGGTACGCCTCGGCGGCAAGGCGCGTGCCGGTCTTTTCCTCTGCGGCTGAGCCTCCGGGCGCAGCGCCCCCGGACTTGCGGAGGACGTCTTCGGGCGTCCAGATGACGAGGTTGTCGGCGGCCAGTTCCAGGTTGCCGCGCGTGATGTACACGCCGCCCGACCAGATGCTGACGCGCGTCTGGCCCTCGACGAAACTCGTAAAGTTCACCTGCCGCACGTCGTCCTGCGCGACGATCGTGATCTCCTGCGGCACGCCCGCCTCGCGGACGCCGGGGGGCTCGACCTTCGGCCCGGGCTGCGGCGGAGGAACGACGCCCGTCGGCGTCTCGCGCACGCCCCGCGTCAGGTACTCCTGCCGCAACTTCTTGGCCCTGAGGAACAGTTCCGTCCCGTCTGCCCGGCCGCGGAGCGGCTCGTCGGAGTGCAGGCTGATCTCGCCGCGCGTCTCCATGACGGAGTAGACGGAATCGTATTTCTCGACTTGGCCGCCGGTGCGCTTGTACTCGACGCCCGTTTCGGCATAGACGCCGAGGACGGCCTTGCCGGTCTTGCGGGCCTCGGCCTCATCGAACCAGATGACGCCGTCGCGGGCCGTCAGTTGCTCGCTCCGCGTCAGGACCGTGAAGCCGTCGATCACCATGATGATGCGCAGGCCCGGCTTCTCCTCCCACGTGTGGACGACGCGGCCGGTGACCTGGATGAGCGGCTCGGCGGCAGGGGCCTTCTCGGACTCGTCGGGCACGACGAGGGGCATCCGTTCGGCGGGCCGGGGGTTCGCCGGGCCGGTCTTGGGGACGGAAGCGGCGGCTGGCACTGGTGTGGGGGCCGGCAGCGACGCCTTGGCGTCCGCAGAAGGGGGAGCCTCGCCGGCGCGCACAGCGGCCCACCCTCCGAGGACCCCCAGGGCGGCACAAAGTGACACTACGGCGAACGTGCGCTTAAAGTTGTTCACGTCGCTCCCGCGGCCGACTACGGCGATCAGATTGAGTCGAAACGCCTTATTCGGCCAGTATAGTCCCGCCCAAAAAGAAGTGTCAACACAAATGGCCGTCCGCCCGGTGTCGTTATGGCTTCCGGGGGGCCGGCGGGGAGGTTCTGGGCGTGGCCTGCGGAGGCGCTGTGGGGGCGGCGTCCGGCATCGGTGGGGGCGGCCGATCCGCCAAGATGTGGCTGCGCCACGACGTTTGGGCCGACAGGATGCGGACGATGGCGGCCGCCGCGGCCGTCCGCTCCGTAAGGTCGGGGCTGGACAGTAGTTTCTCCAGCCGCGCGATGGCGGGCGTGTAGGCGGTCTCGCCGAGTTCCCGTGCCGCCAGCAGCCGCATGTCGGACTCGGGGGCTTCGAGCATGTCCAGCAAGAGCCCGATCCGCTTGAAGTCCCCTTTCTGGGCGACGGCGGCAATCGCCGCAAACTTCACATCCAGAAATCGGCTCTGGCACAACTTCTCCAGCCGCGGAATGTCGGTGGTGTCGCCGATCTTGCCCAGCAGCCGCACGGCGAAGTACCGCACCTGGTGCCGCTCGTGTTCCGTCAGCGCTCGGACCTGCTCGACGCCGTCGCGCGAACCGAGGCGCCAGAGCGCCTCCGCCGCCCTGAGCGCGACGAGCGCATCGGGGTCATCCAGTTTCACCTTGATCATCCTGGCTGCGCTCGGGTTGCCCATGAGGCCCAGGAGCCAGGCGGCCGTGCGGCGCTGCGTGACGTCGGGCGAGGCCAGGCCGTCGCGCAGGAGTGTCACCTGCGACCCGTTGCCGGTCATGGCCATGCCGAACGCCGCCGCCAGGCGCACGTTCGGGTCGTCGTCGCGCATCTTGCGCTGCAAGAGCGCCGCCGTGTCCGGCCGGCGGGTGGCGCCCAGGAGCGTGACGGCGATGGCGCGGACGCGCGGGTCGTTGGTGTCGGCCAGGCCTTCAATGTCCTGGTGTGGCGGCGGGCGGTCGGCGTCCAGGAAAGTTTCGGCCGCGAGGGACTGGAGCGGGGGCTGGCCGGAATGCAGCGCGTCGAGCAGCGCCGCGTAGGGGTTGAACCTGAGGCTGGCCTGCACCTCGGGGGGCGGGCCTTCCGGGCGAGTCGCCGAACTGCCGCACCCGGCCAGCATTGCTGCCGCCACGAAAATGAGCCACCGTTTCACGTTGGGCCTCCTGAATATTAATATGCCTAATGCGACAGCGCAATCCTACGTTGTTGTACTAATGCGCCTGTTGCCCAATTGCCGTTCATGTAGGGTGGGTGCTCTGCACCCACCATTTTCACGCGAGAAAAACGGCATTGGTGGGTGCAGAGCACCCACCCTACATATTGGGCAACAGGCCTTAATGCGCCGCCGCGAGCGTTTTTCGGTTACGCCGGTGTGCGATGAGGGTCGCGATGACGAGGGCGATAGCCGCCGCCATGCACGTCAGGGCGAACACGTCGCCGATTCGCGTATACGGTGCGGCACGGTCATCGAGCGTCAGGCGCCCGACGATCTCACCGATGATGTAACGGCGCCGGCCGTCCTTCTGGACGACCTGTTCAATCCGCCCTTCGGGGTCGATGATCGCGCTGATGCCGGTGTTGACGGACCGCACGATCGGGACGCGGTTCTCGACCGCCCGGAACGTGCACAGCGCCAGGTGCTGGTCGAGTTCGACGCTTCCGTTGAACCAGCCGTCGTTTGAGATGTTGACCAGGAAGTCGATGGCCTTGGCGCGGGCGGGGTCGTCGGAGCGGACCATCTCGCACACGCGGTACGGCATGGCGTCCTCGTAGCAGATCGCCACCTGGAATCGCACCTCGCCGCCGTTGTACGGCAGCACGAAAGGTTTCTGGTCGTGCGCGCCGGGCGTCAGGCTGTAATCATAGTCGTAAGGCGTGAACCCGTGGAGCAAACCGTAAAGCCAGGGCAGGCTCTGCTTGAAGGGCACGTACTCGCCGAACGGCACGAGATGGGCCTTGTCGTACTCGCCGGCGGCGTCGAAGGGCCGGCACTCGGGCGTTAGGAGGAGCGCGGCATTGCGTTTCGGCCCCTTGATCATGTAGCCCCCGCCGGGGACGCGGACGGCGCCTTCAAACTGGACCGAATGCGCCCCGAAGAGGATCGGCACGCCTGCCGCGCGCGAGGCCTCGTAGATCTGCATCCAGTATGACCGCCAGCGTTTCTGATTGTAGGCCAGGACGGCGGCGCCTTCGGAGTCATCCACGCGTTTGGCCATGTCGGCGTTCAGGAAGTCGGCGTTCTGCGTGCCGGGCACCATGGTCTCGGGCCAGACCACGAGGTCGACCTTGAGGCCCTTCTGTCGGGCTTCGGCCAGGGCGTCGCTCGTCATGTTGAGTTGGTCGCCGAGAAGCCGCTCTTCGAGTTCCTGGATCTGGCGGTTGCGGGCCTCCAGTTTCACTTCCTGCGGGATGCACGTCTGGACGCTGGCCACGACCGGGCCGGGGTGCTTGGTGTCCTGGCCGAGGCGCCAGACGCCGTAGCCCCCGGTCGCGGCCCACGCGGCGGCGGTCAGCGCGACCATCGCGATGAGCACGCGGCTGAGGCGACGGTCGGGGCTCGAACTGCCGGCGCGACGAACGAAAACCGGATGTGTCAGAAGATCGGCCACGAAGCCCGCCGTCATCATTACCAGGAAACTCACGCCGTAGGCGCCCAGCGTGTCGGCGATCTGGATCAGCGTGATGTTCTCGTACTGCGAGTGGCCGAGGTAGACCCACGGCAGGCCCGTAAGCATCCAGGCGCGGATGAGTTCCAGCGGCAGCCAGAGAATGGGCGCCAGGAGCGTCGTCGGGACGGGCAGGACCTCGCGCATCCGCCTAAAGGCCCACGCAAACACGGCCCAGTAAAGGCCCAGATAAGGGATGAGTGCAACGGCCCCGGCCTTGGTGATGGGCCAGAACCAGTACATATTAAGGGTGAAAAACAGGAGGCCGCCCAGCCAGGCCGCCAGGAAGACCGTCCGCGGCCGGCGCGTCCGCAGCGCCATAATAAGGAGCGGCACCGGCGCCACATACGCCAGCCACGAGATCTCCATCGGCGGGAAGGCCAGCGTCAGGAGCATCGCCGACACAAGCGCCAGCAGGTACGGCCGCAAGGCCCGCGAAACGGACCGCCTGGGCGGCGGGGCTTCTGACCCGACGCGAGCAGCGTCCTCGGGCCCGGTGACACGCTTCTCTTTTCGTCTCTCGCGCATCAATCGTCCTCGTGGCTGTGGCTGGCAGTCCGTCAACATTTATCAAGAGGGTGCCACGGCTGCGCTGTTTGCAGCCGTGGTCGTCGCCAAGGACGCACGGCTGCAAACTGCGCAGCCGTGGCACCCAACGCCGTTAACTATCCTTGGTCTGGTACAATGATTCGAGATAATAAAAACAGCCCCTTTTTGCCGATTTGGGTCTTTGGTAAAGAGTCCCAAAGCAAAAAGGAGCGTGT
>JAPLMO010000158.1 GCA_026386995.1 Planctomycetota bacterium
CCCATTTATTCGGAGTGGGCCCGGGAGATCGGCCACGCGCTGGCAGCCCTGAATCCGACGTGGCAGCCGCCGGTGCCGAGGCTAACGGTGTATCTGACGCACGATGTAGATCGGGTGCGGCCGCTGGAGCCGATGGGCATGGCTGGCAGGAAGGTGCGGGCCGCGCGGGATCTTCTGCGCGGCGACCTGGGGACATCGAGAAGCCTGCTGCGCTGGGTGTTTCGGGCGGGGCGGTTTCTCGAAACCTACGAGCAGGTCATGAGCCTGGAGCGTGACGCCGGTGCCGTGGCCACGTACTTTTTTATGAGCGGACCCTACAGTTTTCGCCGATATGGTTCGCGGGGAGGCCACGGCCGCCGTCTCCGGGATCTGACGGCCCTCGTGCGGCAGCACGGCCACCGGGCCGGGCTTCACGGGTGCGTGTACAGCCTCCAGCGCGGCGACTACGCCCGGCAGCGCGAGGCGCTCTCGGCGGTGGCCGGCGTCAACGTGACGTGGCATCGCAACCACTATCTCGTGTATGATGCGATGCGGTCGCCCGGGCTGCTGGAGGCCGGGGGACTCAGCGTGGACTCCAGTTGCGGCTTTCACGACGCCAACGGGTTCCGCGCCGGCGTGGCGCATCCGTACCCGCTCTGGGACGGGCAGGCCGATGGCCCGTCAGCCGTGACCGAGGTGCCGCTAGTGTTCATGGACGGTGCGTGCGGCAGGCCGGTCGAGGAGGAGTGGGCCGAGGCGTACGAGCGCCTCAGCGCTGCCGCTGAGGTAGGAGGCGAGGTGGCCGTCCTGTTTCACGTGGACGGCTTTGTGGAAGAGGTGGAGAGTGTGGCCTGCTACAGCCAACTGTTGGAGTGGTTGAAGGCCCGCGGGGCGCATCTGGCCGCCGGGTCGCCGGCATCGTAAGGTCGCCGCGAGCGAAGGGGCAAGGAATGCCGGAGGTCTTGAAGGAAAGCCAGTATGCCGAATGGGACGCGTTTGTCCAGACGGCCAAGGGCGGCACGATCTTCCATATGAGTTGGTACCTCCGCGCGCTAGCCGACGACCTGCGGATTCACGTCCTGCGCGACGCCACCGGTACAATCGAGGCTGGCATGGCGGTCACGCCGCAACGGTTCCTCGGCACGCTGGCGGTTCACCGCCCGCCGTGGACGCCTTACAACGGCCCGCTCATCCGCCCGAGCGCCAAGACCCACCCGTACGGCAAGATGTCGGACGAGAAGAAACTCATGGTGCGGCTCCTGGCGGAAAGTCCGACCTTCGGCATGTACGACTACATCCTGCCGCCGGAGTGGACCGACCTCATGCCGTTCATCTGGAATGGGTTCGATACCAGCGTCGGGTACACCTACCAGACCCCGCCGGCCCCGGTCGACCAGTGGATGTCGGCCATGGACCGCGGGCACCGCAAAGACCTGCGGAACGCGCACAAGGCGAAGGAGGAACTGGGGGGGGGCGTTGAGGTCAACGGTAACGTGGCGGAGTTCTACGGCCTGGTGACCGACCTGGCCCGCGCACGTGGATACAAGGTGGCTTGCGGGCAGGACCGGTTTGTTCAGTGGTTTGAAGTCATGCGCGGTCGCGATGCGGCCACCCTTTACGTCTTCCGCGACGGCGACGGCCAGGCGCTGGTCGGCACGATCGGCTGTCACGACCGGGCTGCCCTGTACGCGATCGTTCCGGGCACGCGCGGCGGCAGGCTGACCGGCCCCGGCGCGTACCTTCAGCGGCTGCTCCTGGAGCGGATGATCCTGGATGCGCACGCGCGGGGCCTGGTGTTTGATTTCTCGGGGAGCGTCTTGACTGGCGTTGAGCCGTACTTCCGCGGTTGGGGCGGGCGATGCGTGCCGAAGTACCGCGTCGTCAAGATTCACACGCCGTGGACCTATGCGGCCTGGGTGCTGCACCGCTACTGGACCGGCCACCGCAAGACCACGTGGTTTCACGACGAGTAGGGGCGCCGGGCCCCGCTGGGAGTCGCCCGGCATCTGAGGGATCGCTTCCAGGGCGTCGGGGAGTAGGAGCAGCCGAATGCGCATCGCGATGCTCTGTTCCGGCCATCCCGTGACGGATGAGCGCGTGACGCACAAGCAGGCCGTCTCGCTCGCGCGGGCCGGGCACGAGGTGATCGTCTTCGGCCGGGGGACGGACGGGCCGACAACCCTATCGGGCGTGGCGCTGGTGCCACTGGCACCAGCGGGCGGAGGTCTCGGGAGTCGAGCGCGGATGATCCGACCGCTGGCGCGGATGACCGCCGACTGGAAGCCCGATGTCGTAACGTGCCATGAGCCCGAAAGCGCGCTGGCCGGCCTGCGAGTGAAGCGGCGGATTGGGGCCCTGGTCATCTTCGACGCCCACGAGATGTTTCACTTGAGCCTCGCCTCTCGGATGCCGCCCGGCCTCGGTGCCTTGGTGCGTATCGGCGCCCGGGCGATTCTCCGCTACGTGGCCCGGCGAGTCGACTGGGTGACGGTCGTCTCGCCAGCTAACCAGGCGTTCTACCGGGCGGCGCGAGGCGACGACCGCGTCGACATCATCCACAACAGCCCGATCGTGGAGTCGTTTCCCCCGTGCCGCCAGGATGTGCCCGGTCCGATTACGCTGTGCCACGACGGGTTCCTGGACCGTGGCAGGGGGATGCTCCAGATACTCGAGGCCCTGGCCCTCGCACGCAAGAGCGTGGAGGCGCGCCTCCTGGTCGTCGGCAAGGTGCCGCCGGCCGACGAGGGACTTTTCCGCCAGAAGATCGAGGATCTCCATCTGCACGAGGCCATCGAACTGCCCGGCTGGGTCAGTTATGAGAAGGTGGGGCAGATTCTTTCCCGGGGCCAGATCGGCATCGTGGCCATGCAGCCGACCCCGAACAACTACCTGAGCCTCAGCAACAAGATTTACAACTATATGTGCTGTGCCCAGGCAGTGATTGTGCCGAGGGGCTCGGCCACGGCCGACCTGGTGCGCGACGCCGACTGCGGGCTGGCGGTGGATACGACGCGGCCCGAGGAGATCGCCGAGGCCATAGTCATGCTTGTGGAGGACCTGGCGCTGCGGCGCCGGCTTGGAACCAACGGTCGCAAAGCCATTGAAGAGACCTACGGCTGGCACATGATGGAGAAGCGGCTGATCGAGATTTACGCGCAACTCAAGTAGGGGAGGCCGCGGTGCGCATCGCGCTGAAGAACGGCGGACCGAAGGCGGCCGGATGAACATCGTCTACGTCCATCAACACTTCTCGACCGTGCGGGGCCACACCGGGACCCGCAGTTATGACTTTGCGCGGTACCTGGTTGAGCGGGGCCACCGGGTGACGGTCGTCGCGGGGGTGTACGGGGCCAGCGACCTGGCCGAGATGGCGCTCGACCGGCGGGTCACGCGCCGCATGGTCGACGGCATCGACCTTCGCATCGTCAACATCCGCCACGACAACCGGCAGTCGTTCTGGCGCCGGATCGCGGCGTTCCTTGCGTTCATGCTGGTCAGTACCATCGAGGTCCTGCGGGTTCGCGACGCCGACGTGGTCTTTGCCACCAGCACGCCGCTGACGGCGGGATTTCCGGGGGCGATTGCGTGGTGGCTCCGGCGCGTGCCGTTTGTGTTCGAGGTCCGCGACATCTGGCC
>JAPLMO010000149.1 GCA_026386995.1 Planctomycetota bacterium
GCGGTACACGCTCATCGGCGACGTGAACCTCGACGGCATCGTCGACGACAGCGACATCTCGATACTGTCGAACAATTACGGCTTTACCGACCAGAGTTGGGCCAATGGCGACGTCTACGGCTACGACGGGATCGTCAGCGACGACGATGTCGGGCTTCAGGCCAACAATTACGGTATGATGGTCGGTCAGTTGACGGGCGGGATAAGCGCGGTTCCCGAGCCGGCGACGCTTTCGTTGCTGGCTCTCGGAGCGGCGGCCATTATCACCCGTCGCCGTCGGGCGGGCCGGTAGTTAGGGTTTAGTTAGGCGGCAACCCCTCCTGGAGGCCCTAAAAAAGCCTCCAGGAAGGAAAAAAAATTTCAGACTTATTTGACAAAAGGCTAAACGTAGGTTATAGTAAAGGTGAACCACGGTCAGTACCGAAGTCAAAGGAAAGGGTTTAATCATGACTACGCGGAAACAGTATGTGGGGTTGCTGGGCGGGGCATTGGTTCTGGCTGTCGTACTGGGTATTCTGGCCCCAGCGGCGCAGGCAGCTCCATTCCTGACGACGTATATGGAGGCCCGGGTTGCGGGCGGGTCGTGGGGCACGGTGGTGGCGGTGGTTCCCGGCCAGGCTGTTGAGTACCGCATCATGGGCCTGATCTCCCCGGTGGGGACGGCCAACGTGAAGGTCGGTGCGGGCTTGGCCGGCACGATCGGCTCGCTGCATAAGGAAGGTTGGTTTGTGGTCAGCCCGCCGTCCGGCGACACCACTGTCAGCGGCGTCAACGGCATGAAGTTCAACGCCTATCAGACGGCCGCGAACGACATCCAGGTGGACTTTGCGACGGCCGCCACAATGGCCGGCGGGACGTTCTCTGACGGCAAGGCGTGGAGTTTTGGGGCCGGCACGGGTGCCGGCGGCGGCGCCCCGATGCCGCGGGCCGGCGGGATCGGCAATGACCTTGGGCTCATTCGTCCGCTCTTGGTGACCGGCATGTACGTCGGTGTGCCGAGCCTGAATAATCCGGCGCCCTTCCAGATCGCGTCGGGCAGCATGGGGACCGCCGGCGCGGCGACCAAGACGGACTCGAAGGTCCTGATGCAAGGGTATACCGATCCGGCTACGGGTTCTACGACCATAAACACGACGATGCGTGTGTGGAATGCGGCAACCCCGTCAGCGAACAAGGCCGTCAGTGAACAGGTGGGGTGGGCCGCCACCGATCCGGCGACGGTTTACAACGGCATCACGCTCTATACGCCGTGGGCCGAGGCCTCGATCATCAGCGTTATTCCGCCCAGCCCGCTTGATGTGTCGCTGGGCACCGGGTTGGCCGTGGGCGGCGCCGTGGGCTTCAGCAACCACACTACGGCCACCTATAACTGGACTATCGACGGCGGCTTGCCGATTCCGACGCTGACGCCTGATCTGGCCCTCAGCAACGCTGAGTTGGTGGCCTTGCTAGGCGGGCTCCCGATGCGCACGGTCAACGTTGCCCTGCACATGATGACCGGTGATGGGGCTGCGGCCTCGGCCAGCACCGACGTGACGCTGACGCCCGAGCCGGCGACGATGGCCCTGCTGGGGCTCGGTCTGGTGACTTTGCTCCGTCGTCGGATGCGCTAGACGACGCACTGAGAGGTTACAATCGAAAAGGCCGCCCCTAAGGGGGCGGCCTTTTTCGTTCGGCGGCGGGAACGTAATGCGTCAGTTACGAGGGTGGCATGGTCACGCAACGTACGTGTTTAGCGTGTGGCGCGCACCGCAATAGCGGATGTGGCACGGCTGGCTTGTCCAGCCGTGGTGGGATGGCCCGCGGCGTTTTCCACGGCTGGACAAGCCAGCCGTGCCACACCGCTGCCGGAAAAGGGAGCAGCCCCCTTTTCCTCGCTGCGCTGAACACCTTTGTCCTGGCACTGGTCGTCCTCGTCGGCGGCACGGCGGTCTGCCTGGCCGACACGATTCCGAACGACCCGTACTACGTTCCCTACCAGTGGTACGGCCCCGCCATCGGGCTTCCGGCGGCCTGGAGCATCAGCACCGGCAGCCCGGGCGTTATCGTGGCCGTCCTGGATACGGGCGTCATGGCCTACACGCCGGACCTGGCGGGCCGCGTGCTGGACCCGCTCTCGGGCACTGGGTCGGCCCCTCTGGACGGGACGGCCAACCATCACGGCACGTGGGCGGCCAGCGTGGTGGGGATGGGCGTCGACAATGGGATCGGAGGGGCGGGCGTCGGGAACTTCACGATACTGCCTGTCACAGTGACTAATACGGGCGGCGGAAACATGTCGGACTGGATAGCCGCCGGCATCCGGCTGGCAGCCGACAACGGGGCAAGGGTGATCAACATCTCGCAGCGGACCCTTTCGTACAGCATTCTGGACGAAGCCGCCGGCTACGCGCTCAGTAAAGGCGCCCTGACATTTGTGGCCTCGGGCAACACGAACCAGCGATTCAATCTGCCGGACTACGCGAACCTGGTTTTCGTTTCCGGCACCGACGCCAGTGATTCGCGATGGAACGAAGGGGCCGAGGGGAGCACCTGGGGCCCCTTTGTGGACCTGTCGGCCCCAGCCGATAACATCGTGGTGGCCGACCCGACGCTGGGAAACGGCTACGGCCTGGGTCACGGAACGAGTTTTGCCACGCCCCTGGCCGCCGGGGCCGCCGCCCTGGTCTGGTCCATCAACCCGGCCCTCACCCCGGACGAGGTGCTCAGCATCCTTTATACGACCGCCGACGACCTGGGTCCGATCGGCCGGGATGAGGTCTACGGCAACGGCCGGATCAATATCGGCCGCGCGGCAGGGCGGGCGTACCAGATGACGCTGACACCCGAGCCGGGCACGCTGGTGCTTCTGGGGATGGGGCTGGCGGCGTCGGTGGCGAGGCGGCTCGGCCGCCGCGCAAAAGCCTGAAAGTGGCGCTAGCGCTCTGTCAAGACTGAATCTGCGGGTGCCACGGCTGCGCTGTTTGCAGCCGTGCTTGCCTGCCAAAGACCACGGCTGCAAACAGCGCAGCCGTGGCACCCGGTCGCCCTGGATAAGATATCATCTGAGTGAAACACTACACTAGCGCTGTCATACTAACTGCGGGCAGTCGTAACTGAGGGAATGTTTCTCCGGCCGGTTTGACTTTCCCCTTTTTTGACTTAAAATATACAGTAGAGGATGGCAGTGCGCCAGCCACCCGGACGCGTCCCGGGGCGGACTCGCCTTATGGCAAGAAAGATCGGTGGTCGATGAGAGGGGCCAGTTTCCTACTGAGGGCGGTCATAATGCTGGCGGTCGCCGCGGCGATTCCGGCGTTCCCTGCCCAGGCCCTGGTCCAGCATCCCAATACCGTCGCCTACCCGAACAGCGAAGAGCCCCCGGTGATGGCCGACAAGCCGGTCGATGCCGTCGTGGGGCGGTGGAGCACGAACGCCTCGGCCGTGGCCATTGGCCCTAACTATATCCTGACTACCGTCCACCAAGGAGGCGGCATCGGGACCACCGTGAACTTCGGCGGCAACGACTACAGGGTCGCCGAAATCCTTCAACACCCAAAGGCCGACCTGAGGATTGCCAGGATTACGACCATGGACGGCCTGTCGCCGGCCAACCTGGCCAGTACGGTGGGGTATTACTCCAGCCAGAATGAGTACAAAAAGACGGCCGTCATAGGCGGGTTCGGCCTCGGCCGTGGTGACACCTATCCGAATTACTACACATGGTCCGGATCGGGCAACACCACCGAGCGTTGGGGTCAGAACTACATCGAGCTTTACCCCAGCAGCACCAGCGACCCGCTGTCGTTCTCATCCCAGTTGATTACGGCGCTTTTCGACAATTACGGCGTCGACAAATGGGTATCCTACGAGGCGTGCGTCGCCGTGTTCGATTCGGGAGGCGGATGGTTCCTGCGGGAGGGCGGCACCGGGCCGTGGCAGGTGGCCGGCCTGTCGCGAGGCGTTACGCACGCACTTCAAAGTCAGTCGTGGTTCAGCGGCAACCAGCCCAACAACACCGGGGACCGGATGGATGCCGTCCGCATCAGCCAGTATGCCGGCTGGCTCGACAACGCCTTCAGTCCGTCGAAGTGGAACTCCGCGTCGGGCGGTAACTGGTCGGACGGCACGAAGTGGTCCGGCCCCGTGCCCGCCACGCAGGACAAGTGGGCGCTCTTCAGCGACACGGCCCCAGCCGCGCGCACTGTGTTCCTGACCACCACCCCCCAGATCGGGACCCTGCGGTTCGACTGCGCCGGGGACGTTACGATCAGCCCCGTTTCCTCGAACAGCCTGGAGTTCAAGGTGACCAATAACACGCAGGACGCGGGATTGCTGGAGACGGCCGCGGCGAACGGCAACGGAGCGCTCACTATCACCGCGCCCATCTACCTGAGTTCGCCGCTGGTGGTGAGGCCGAACTCCAGCGGCACGCTAACCATCTCGGGCAACATCTCCGACCCCTTGGATAGCAAGACGCTGACCAAGACCGGGACGGGGCTCCTGGTGCTATCGGGGGCCAACACGTACAAGGGCGGCACGTATATCACCCAGGGAACGCTCCGCGCAACCGCCGCCGGGGCGCTCGGCAACACGAGTTCCAGTTACGTTACGCTTGTGGCCGGAGCCACGCTCGACATCCGGAGCGACTCGGCCCTGACGCTCAATAACACGGTGAAGGTGGCCGCTCATCCGACGAGCCCGGCCATTACGACGGCCGTCTTCAACGTCGACCGGGCGACGGCCGGCCCGGCGCGGACCATGACCTTCGGAGGCACGCTGACCACCGACAGCGCCGTGACCTTGAGCACCACCACAGCCACCGGTTGTTCGCTGGCTTTCAGCGGCCTGGCAACCGTGGCCGCAGGCACGACTATCAACACCGCCGGCGCGGACTTTGCCCTTACGGGCGGCCTGTCGTTGGCTGGCGGGATCCTCACGAAGTCGGGCGCCAAGAAACTCTCGCTGTCGGGCACGCAGACCTACGGCGCGGGGACGACGCTGAGGGTCAACGACGGAACGCTGACGCTGAACAGCGACGCCGGCTCGGCCTCGGCGTACAACCTCAGCCTTGCGACCAGCAACGCGGCCACGGTCAATTTGGGGGCCTCGCAGCACCTGGCGGCCCTGAGCCTCGGCGGCACGTCCATCGCAACCATCACCCCTGGCGGCCACAAGACCGTTGCCACGACGGCCTTTACGATCGCCGGCGGCACATCGCCCACCGCCACGCTGGACGTGAACGACAACTTCCTGGCCATCAACTACACCGGCGCCAGCCCCTTTGCCGACGTGCGGGCGCAGATCAAGTCCGCGTACAACGCGGCGGCCGGCGGCGACTGGCGCGGCCGAGGCATCACCTCGGCGCTCTTGGCCGGCGGCTCGACCGCCAACGGCATCGGTTACGCCGAGAACAACACAGGGGCCGTGTCGTTCGGCTCCGGCACCCCGTTTGGCGACTACGCGGGCGCCGATAGCACGACCGTCCTCGTGCGGTACACGCTCATCGGCGACGTGAACCTCGACGGCATCGTCGACGACAGCGACATCTCGATCCTGTCGAACAATTACGGTTTTACCGGGATCAGTTGGGCCGATGGCGACGTCTACGGCTACGACGGGATCGTCAGCGATGACGACGTCGGGCTTCAAGCCAACAATTACGGCATGACGGCCGGTCAGTTGACGGTCGGGATAAGCGAGTTGGCTGCGGTTCCCGAGCCGGCGACGCTGGCGCTGTTGGCCGTGGGCGGTCTTGTGGCGCTCCGTCGCCGCCGTTAATACTACAAGGCCGCGATAGAGGGCCTCTCGCGAAGGAGGTAGAGCGATTATCGCTAAAGACAGGGGCGGTCCCGGATGCGGGGCTGACCGCGAAATACCGGGAGAGGGTTGAGGGCCTGCTTCGGGAACTGGAAAACGAAATCCAGAGAATTTCGCGCAACTCGGAGGCATGGGACATACCAAGCGAGATATTAGTGGAACCGGAGGGTGCCGCGGGCGAGAAGCGTAAACTTCGATGAACGTGGCTGCTGAAGTTCAAGGTGACGCCGGAAGGGACGGAGGTTCCATTTGGCGGCGTACACAGTATCGTTTTCAAGCCCGATGGGACTCTGGGGATCAGCGTTCTTGAGCCCGACAAGGATCACGAGGGCGCCCTGTTTAATCTTGATTCATCGAAAACCCCAAAAAAGATAGATGTCAGTCTTAAAAACGGACAGATGCTCCGCGGCATCTACGAACTGCTTGCAGAATAAGGCGGACGGAGTATTTGGCAGGACCAGGTTACGGAATCCGCCCAGGAACTCTTGCATCGAGTCCCCTGTTCGTGATATTGTGTGCAATGTCGTTATTAAGGACACGTCCCCGCAGCATAAAAGGTTCGGGGAGGAAGCGGATGAGAAGGTTGAGGGAGGACGGATCGGCCGCGAAGCGATGGGGCGTATGGCGCGGGATTTTCGCGGCGCTGGTCACACCGATGAGGTCGGACGGCACGCTCGACGTCAGGACGCTTGAGTCGCTCGTGGACCGCCTGATCCGGGATGGGGTCCACGGCCTCGTCCCGCTCGGAAGCACCGGTGAATTCTACGCCCTCTCCCCCGACGAGCGCCAGCGCGTCCTCCGAGCGACGCTCGGGGCCGCCGCGGGGCGCGTCCCCGTGGTGGCCGGCGCGAACGCCGGAGCCACGCGGGACGTCATCGTCTTCTCGCGGAGGGCCGAGCGGCTCGGGTGCTCCGGCGTGATGCTGGCCGCCCCGTACTACTCG
>JAPLMO010000369.1 GCA_026386995.1 Planctomycetota bacterium
AATCCGGTCGCGGGCACCGAGCGACGCAAACAGTTTGCCGGCAACGTCTGACAACTGGGCCACGGCCCGTCGGTTGACCTCCGTCTGGTCCTCAAACACGGCAACACTGGCGAACCGGCGCTCGTGCCTTTCATAGTGGTAGCAGGTGATGGTGGCCTCCCGGCACTTGGCGTCATTCGCCACCGCAAAGACCAAGCATGGGCGTGGCATACCGTTGATGCGGCAGTCCACGGGGTAGTTGCCGTGCGGGTCAATCTGCGGGTCCGTGTAGTCAAACGTCAACCGTTCGGCGGGAACCACGGACTGCATGAGTGCTCGAAAGTCCTCCTCAAACGTGGACTTCACCCTGGCGTAGGTCCAGAGCGCCGTGCTGGCGATCCGGCTGATGGCCTGCACCAGCGAGAACAGGGCGTCGCCGAATGCGTCGTCAGTAATCGCCAGTTTCAACTCGCCGGTGCGGCTCTCGACGCGATTCCCGGATAGCGCCTGGTCAATGATCTTCGCCCGCGTGCCCTGCGACAGGTCCACTTCGGAGTAACTCAGGTGCATGAACGTATGGGCCTCATCCGAAAGGACCCACTGTCCGTTCTCTCTCCGGAGCACCACCACGAAATGGTCGCCATCGTCGAACATGAACGGGGTGTAGACGATGTACCGATCAACCCCTTCCGCTTCAAGGTCTATCTCGCGGCACACCTTCTCACGGAAAGATCGCACGATGTCAGCCGTGGTCATGGCTTGCCCTCCTCCTGACCTTCCCACAAGGTCGGTCCTGCCGAATCACCCCCTGCGGGCAAAACCAACGCCACATGCGCAGCGAACTCCTCCAACGCCGACTCAAACGAATCGTAATTGTCGGTCGGTTCAGCATACCCGTCAATCTCAAAGCCGTCCACCTGGTAGCGCTCCGTTGCCCGGTGTATGTGAAATCGGTTTCGGAAGGTCGCGTTCGAGAGTTTTTTCAGTTTCTCCCACTTGTTGGTGTGCTGGGAGGGATGCCGCCCGTTGAAACGGACGAGAATGTAGTCCGCGCCGTCGACATCCACGAGTTTCAGCACCAGAGAGAAGTCCAGCAGATTGAGTTCGTTTCTCCGCAGTATGACGCGGAAGTTGTGTCCCCCATCTCCTTGTACGTCGAACTCGCGTTGGCGAAACGCCTGGTTAGCCTTGGCCTTGACACTCAGCTTGGCTCGCCAGTTGGCGGGCAGCGGCTTGCGCTCGGCCAAGAGCGCCACGATCTCCGCATCCTGAAGGATTCGACTCATCGCTCCTCCAGCCTATGCACCTTCACCGCCCCTTCCACTTGAAATCACAATCTGTGACTTCAAGTTGTCGCCACCTGTGCAGTGCCCTCCGCGTGGTGCTGTTCTGCAACCTCAGCCAGTTTGTCATTCCCCTGCGGTTCGATCACCGCTAGCGCCACGCGCCTGAACTTGCCCGCCGGCAAGGGCATGGCACGCGGCAGAGTCCAAAGGTTCTACTTCGCCGATTCTTTCGGCAGCGCGCTGGTGATGTCCTTCAGGCCCACGCCCAGCGTTTTCCGGGCGACGGCGTCGAGGTCCGTTTCGCTGCCCACGAGGTGGATCGTCCGGTGGATGTGCTCGAGCGACTCGCCGGGGGCGAGTGCCGCCGCGGGCGAAGAGGATTCCAGTTCGTAGAAAGGCCCGAGGGGTTTGGCGCCCGGCGTCGGCGGGCCGTCGTTGTAACTGTTGGCCACGTCGCCGGAGTAGGGGTCGTCTTGGATTTTCCACATCGAGTTGACGTAGTCCTTTGCGTCCGGCGGCAGCGTGAACTGCACGATCGTCAGCACCCGGTTGTCCGCATCGTAACTGCCCATGATGGGTTTCACGTAATTCGGGCCGATGCCGATCTTCGAGCGGCACTTGCCGTCGGCGCTGAAGAACGCCGTGTCGCCCTTGATGACCAGCCGTTCGGGCGGCACCTTGCCGAAGTAATCGTCCTTGACGGGCGGCGCGGCCGGGCTGAGGCCGGACTCCTTCTCGCCTTTCAGTGGGATGACGACGGTCGTTGCCGGCGACGGGTTGAACATGCCCAGTATCCAGATCGAAAGCAGGCCCGTGTCCTTCTGCCAGGGCTCCTTGCCGGCGTTGGTGATCTTGTTGACCGACTCGAAGGCCACGAGTTTCACGCCGAGTTTTGGCGCCAGGCCCAGGCGGTTCCACGCCTCGTCGGCCCCCAGGAGGCGGACCTCGCGGCGGACGTCAACATCGAACTTCGTGCCCGAGTAATTGGCCAGTTGGAACGCCTTATGGAAGACGGCCGACGTGCGGCTGGTGCTGACGATGTCAAAGGGCTTCGTGTCGAGCACCGCGGGGGTGAACCAGTGCGCCAGGTCGAACGACACGCCCTTGGCGAAGAAGATGGAGAACTGTCCGCCCTCGGGGCCCATCCAGAAGCGGTCTTCCCCGCCGTAAGGGTTGATGTGCTGGAGGGTCTTGACCGAGAGCAGGAGGTCCTCGTTGATCCAGCCGAAACTCATGCCTCCCGGCCCGCCGGCCGTGCTGGTCATCACGCGGCCCTGATAGGCCGGCACGACCGCCACCTGGGCCTGGCCGACCGCGTCCGACAGGACGATGACGCCGCCGTGTTTTTCCAGCAGCGCCACGTCGTCGCCAAATTTTCCGGTGCGGACGGGGCCGTTTTTCGGCGTTGCGCACCCGACCGCGGCCAGCGCCAGGATCATTACCACTGCGATTTGCCTCATTGTCGTCCCTTTCAGAGAACCTGAACCTTTGAACCTTGAACTCTGTTTCCTCAACCCTCTTACTACAGGGGTGTCATGCCGCGTATGCTAGCACGCGAGGGGAAAGGGGGCAAGCGATTGTATGGTGCGTGTGTAGTGCATCGGTCTTGAAGGGTGGCATGGTCACGCTTTTGCGTGACCATACGCCTCTAACGGCGCCTGGCCCGTCACTGCGACAGGGTCATGCAACAGTGTGGTACGTGTTTAGCGTGGCTGCGCCGTGTAGCGCGGGGGTTTATCCCCCGCGTGTTCGTAAACGCGGGGCACAAGGCCCCGCGCTACGCCGCGCAAGATACGGGCCAGCGCGACACGCTAAACACATACACAGCGTGACCATGCCACCCAGCGCCTCATTTCAGCGTATACACCGCCAGTGCCGGAAGGCGGGTTCGGTTCTCGGACGGCGTCTGGCCGGGCGGCAGGGGATCGCGCCACCAGACCAGGAGGGCAGGGGTGTCGCCTTCACGCCGCGCGGAGTCCCACCAGGCGAGGCTGCGACCGGCGTAGGCGAGGTCGGCATCGGCGTCGGTCTGCCACCTGGCGGACCAAGCCGGAAGGTTCAGCGTTGTTTCGCTCGCGTCGGTTGCCCGGTTCCCTTCAACGTACAGGGCTGCCACGACGTCGGCCCGACGGGAAACCCTCTCCAGGTCGCCCAGGGGCCGCCGGCCGGCCGCGAAATCAACCGGCGGTGCGCCGGCCCCCAGTGTGTGCAGCAGGGCCACGGGTTTGAGGGTTTCGAAGAACTCCTCCTGGCCGCCGTAGTGCAGCGTGCCCATTTTGTCGAAGAGCCCTTCCGAGCCGGCCTCCACGGGGCGGGGCAGCGGCGACAGGCCCGCTTGCGGCAGGTCAAACCGGCCAAGGGCGCCGCTACGGGTCTCAATCAGTATCAACTGTTCAGCGGCGGGATGCGTGCCTTGCGCGTTGACGAAAATCCGGGCCTCGCGGACTTCGGCGCGACGCACGCCTGCGAAGAACCAGATCATGGCGGTGGCTCCCGCCGCAACGGCCACGAGAACGACCGCCGCCAGCACCGACCGTCGGCGCGGCACAAGCACGCCCGCAACCAGCACAGCCAGCGCGAAGACGGCGAGCCACAGCCACAGTTGCAGGCGATCCTGCGCCGGCCAGGTCTTGGTCGCCAGCAGGCGGTACGCCTCGGGCTGAACCAACTGGGTCGCGCCCAAGGGGAATCGCAGGGGGCTCGGGGCCTGCGCGACGCCGCACCGAACCGCCAGGGCGAGTTGGTCCGGCGGCAGACGAAGGAAGTGGAGGGCCTTGACGCCCAGCGCCTGGCGAAGCGATTCCTTCGCGGTTTCGTCGGGCTCGATCTGATCCGCAACGAGGGCGATCAGGGCCGCATCATCTGCCAGGGCGCGGGCCGCCTTGACAAAGGCGTTCGTTTGGCTAACTACTGCGCCGGAGGCATCGGTGAACTCCAGGCTTGTCCGCAGGTCATCATTTGTATTCGTGCAGAAGACCGGGATGGCCTTCTCGCCCGATTCGCCGGGGGCCAGGCGCCAGGGCATCACCACGTCAACCGGGCCGCCGCTGCTTAAGCGGACGCCGGCCAGCGTCTTATCGGTCATGTTCCTGGCGCGAAGCGTCAGGGGAACATACGCCCCCGGGCGGACTAAGCCGTCGGTGATCTCCAGCGCGGCCGTGACATCCACCGTCTGAGCGTACGCCGGGGAGCCTATCAGCAAGGTGACCAGCAGGAAGGCCTGCCAGGGGCGAACGCCAAGAGAGCCGCGTGGGTGCGGAGCACCCACCCTACATTCATTTGCTGCCGCGCACCGTTTCTTTTTCAATCCGCAATCCGCAATTCGCAATCCGCAATCCATCATGCAGCGCCCCCCGTCGCATCCAGCCGCTTCCAGATATGGATGGCCGCGGCCACGCTCCACGCCTGTGCGATGCAGCCGCGAGGCCGGTGCGGCGGGTCGCCGTCGAAGATCTCATTGATCTGGCCCAGGCCCTCATCTTCCATCGAATCCAGGAGGCCCCCCAGCACCCGGGCCGCCTCCTCGCGGGCGCGGGCGGGGTCCTCAACGGCGAAGACCGCATCTACGTATGGTCCGCAGAGCCACGGCCAGGCGGTTCCCTGGTGATACGCGCTGTCGCGCAGGTCCGCACCGCCGACATAGCGGCCGCGGTACGCCGGGTCGTCCGGGGCGAGCGTCCGCAGGCCGCGCGGCGTAAGAAGTTTCTCGCGGACTGTGCGCACGACGGCCTTGGCCCGATCGCCAGTCAGCGGCGCATGCGGCAGGCCGACCGCCATAATCTGGTTCGGCCGCACGGACGGGTCCGGCCGCCCGCCCGGGAGAATGCAGTCGTACAGGCATCCGGCCTGGTCGTTCCAGAAGATGGTTTCAAACGCGCGGCGTAGTTGGAGGAGGCCCTGTGGAGACGCCGGCGGCGTCAGGCCGAGTTTCTCGGCCATTTCGCCCGCCAGGGCCAGGCCCGACAGCCACAGGGCGTTGATCTCGACGGCCTTGCCGTG
>JAPLMO010000510.1 GCA_026386995.1 Planctomycetota bacterium
TTCGAACCCCAGAAGAAGTGGGACGAAGGCAAGACGACCATCCTCCTGGAGGCCCAGCGACACCAGGCCCAGATCATCGCCATCGGCAACGGCACAGGCTGCCGCGAAGTCGAGCAACTGGTCTCCGACGCCATCGAGCAAGGCGGCTTGGACGTTCGGTACGCCATCGTCAGCGAGGCGGGCGCAGCCGTCTACGCCGACAGCGACCTGGCGAAGCAGGAGTTCCCGAACCTGGATGCGGCCATCCGGGCCGCGGTCAGCATCGGCCGCCGCCACCAGGACCCGCTGGCGGAACTCGTGAAGATCGATCCGCGGGCCATCGGCGTCGGCCTCTACCAGCACGACATACGCCAGCAGCACCTGAAGGACGCCCTGGAGGCCGTCATGGTCGAGTGCGTGGCGGCGGTCGGGGCGGATGCCGCCACGGCTGCGCCCGCGATGCTGCGGTATATCCCGGGCCTGAGGGCCGAGCACGTGCAGTCGCTCGTGGCCCGCCGCACGCAGGCGCCGATTACAAGCCGCGCGGACCTGGCGACTCTGCCCGCCTGGGACGAGAAGACCTTCGCGGCGGCGGCCGGGTTCCTCCGCATAAGCGGCCCGAATCCGCTCGATGCCACGCGCATCCATCCCGAAAGTTATCCGGCGGCCGAGCATCTGCTGGCCAAGTTCGGGTTCAAGGTGCAGGACCTCGGGGCGCCCGAGTCGGCCCAGGCGGTCCGCAACGCCCTGACGGGCGTCTCGCTGGAGCCGCTGGCCCAGGAACTGGGCCTGACCCTGGCGGACCTCGTGGAACTCGTCGGGGCGATCGAGCGGCCGGACTTCGACCCGCGCATGCAGCACCACGGGCCCGTGCTGCGCAAGAAGATGCGCTGCATCGAGGACCTTTCGCCCGGCATGTGGGTCAAGGGAACGGTCCGCAACGTCGTCGACTTCGGGGCGTTCGTCGACATCGGCCTGAAGGAAGACGGCCTGGTCCACATCAGCCAGTTCTCGAAGCGGTACGTGCGGAACCCGCTGAAGTTCCTGCACGTCGGCGACGTCGTGGACGTGCGGATCGTTTCGATCGACCCCGCCAAGCACCGCATCTCTCTGACGCTGATCTCCGAGGCGCCGAAAGAGGGCGAGGGCAAGCCCGCCGGCGGCCCCGAAGGCGAAGCCGCCCGCCGGCCGCCTCGCCCCGCCCGTCGCGGCCCTCGTACGCCGCGCCCCGCCCTGCCGCAAGGCACTGCACCATCCGCGGCCCCCGGCGAAGCCGCTCCCGCCGCGGCACACACGGGCGACGGCCATGCCGCCGCAAGGGCGCCGGGCCGCCAGGGACCAGGCCGCCCCCGGCCGGCCGGCTCCGACCGCCGCAGTCCGGCGGGGGCCTCTTCCGCCCGACCGCCTCAGCGTCGCAGTCCGGGCGAGTCGCCACGGGGTGAGGGAGGCCGCGATAAGTTCGGCCGCGGCCGCCGCCCGGAGCGCACGGGGCCGCCCCGCATCATTATCTCCAAGAGCCAGAAGGAAACCGGGGATCGCGGGGCCGACGAAAAGGGACGCCCGAAACTCCGCTGGGCCACGTACGAGGGCGAACCAGAGGAAGAGGTGTTCATCGAGGAAGTAAAGCCAACGCCGCCGCCCAGGAAGGCCGCGCCCGCGAAGCCGGCGGAGCCGACGACAGCCGCCGAGCCCGCGCAGGCCACCGAGCCTGCCGCGCCCGAGGCCGCCGAAGTTCTGGCCGCATCGCCGGTCAGTGATCCTCCGGCCAGCGATCCTCCTGCCGCCGAGGCCGCGCCAAGCGCGCCGGTTGCTGACGCCGCGCCCCCCGCCCCTGAGGCCGATACCACGAGGGAAAGTAATGAGCCCAAGCAAGAGTAAACGTCCACGGAAGCGCGTCCCGTCCCCTGAGATTCCGCACCTGCTTGAGGGCCGCGTGGCCCTCGTCACGGGCGCCGGCAGCGGCCTGGGCCGCGGCATCGCCGAAGGCCTGGCCCGCGCAGGGGCCAAGGTCGCCCTGGTCGACATCGACCTGGCGGCCGCTGAGAGCGCGTGCGCCTGCCTCGTCCGCAACCACGGCGGCGGGTGTTGCCTGTGCGTCCCGGCCGACGTGACAGACGAAACGAGCGTGGCCGATGCCTTCCGCCAGACGGTCGCGGAGTACGGCCGCCTGGACATCTGCGTGCCGGCCGCCGGCATCGCCCCGGCGTTTCCGCTGGTCGACTTTCCGGTCGGGCCGTGGCGCAAGGCCCTGGAGATCAACCTGACGGGCTACTTCCTGGTGGCCCGCGAAGCGGCGCGCATCATGATCCGCCAGAAGCGCGGCGGGAGCATCATCCTGGTGTCCTCCAAGAGCGGCCTGGACGCCTCGAAGGCCAACTCCGCGTACAACGCGACCAAGGCGGGCGAAATCCACCTGGCGCGCGGCTGGGCGCTGGAACTGGGGCAGCACGGCATCCGCGTCAACGCCGTCGCCCCCGGCAATGTGTTCAAGGGCTCGAAAATCTGGAACAAGGAATACATCAAGATCTGCGCCCGCAAGCGCGGCATCAAGCCGAGCGAAGTGATTCCGTACTACGTCGGCCTGACGGCCCTGGGCGTCGAGATCCAGCCGGAAGACATCGCCAGCGTCGTCGTCTGGCTGGCCAGCGACGCCGCCCGCGTCATCACCGGCCAGGTGATCGTGGCCGACTCGGGGCAGGTTTTCGTAAGGTAAACCATGTAGGGTGGGTGCTATGCACCCACCACTTTCGATAAAGGCAAGACCATGACCATTCTCAGCGACTACCGCAAAGTAGCCGGCACCTTCAATATCCCCGAGACCAGCCGCGCGTGGCAACTCTACGGCGCGGGCCTGGAAAACCTCCGTCTCGACACGCTGTCCGTGCCCGAGCCGAAGGCCAACGAGTTGCTCGTCCGCATCGACGCCGTCGGCATCTGCGCGAGCGACTGGAAGATGATCGCCCAGGGCGAATCGCACGCACGCATGAAGGGCTGCGACCTGAAGAACCATCCCACCGTGCCGGGACACGAAGTGTCGCTGACGGCCGTCAAGGTCGGCAAGAAACTCGCCCGCAAGTACAAGGTCGGCCAGCGGTTCGCCATCCAGGCCGAGATCTACCTGAAGGGCGAGAACATCGCCTACGGCTACAAGATGCGCGGCGCCGACCAGCAGTACCAGACCATCGGCCCCGACGTCTACGCCAACGGTTACCTCCTGCCCGTCAGCCCCAAACTCGGCTACGCCCAGGCCGCCCTGGCCGAGCCGTGGGCCTGCGTGTACCACGCCTACCATCACCACCGCGAGACGCACACCGTCAAGAAGGGCGGCACGGTGTGGTACCTCGGGGCCGGGCCGCTGGGCCTGATGCACGTCGAGAAAGGCATCCGCGACGGCGCCGCCAAGGTCGTCGTCAGCGAGATGCGGGCCGACCGCCTTGCCAAGGTCGTAAGCAGCCTCGGCTCGCTGGCCAGGAAGAAAGGCGTGGAACTCATCTGCGTCGACCTCTCGAAGGAGCCCATCGACACGGTCCTCGCCAAGCGCAGCGCCGACGACATCGTCGTCCTGGCGCCCGTGGCGAAGGCGGCTGAGGCGGCCCTGGAGTACCTCGGCAAGAACGCCTACTTCAACATGTTCGCCGGCTTCGAGAGCCGCGACCGGGCGTGGATGCAGATGAACCTCAACGACATGCACTA
>JAPLMO010000134.1 GCA_026386995.1 Planctomycetota bacterium
CGAACCACTTGCCGCCCGCAATCGAGAGCATGTTGTAGGTGCCCTTCTCCGAGGGTGTCGCCGTATCCAAGGTCACTTTACCTGAATCGAAAGCGGATGCGTCCAAGGTATCGTTATCGTGGAACACGTAAACGGAAACGAGATCCCCACCATTAGTGCCCGCTCCCCATTCGATTTCGCCGACCACGATGTTGACGTGCGATGCGTTGTCGCCCATTGGCTGTGTAGTTGACGGACAATTTGCATCGCTGTAACCATGGAGAAGAGCATAAGCATTACCACCTTTGCCGCCCTTCATCCAATATCCGTGGTCCGCGGGTGCTGTGGTAAGGGTGCCGGCTGTGGTTGAGATCGTGTACGTGCCGCCGACATTGCCGACCGGGCCACTCCGAGTACGGACCCCGGTGGTGTCGTACTTCTGGGCAAAATATAAGCCCACCCAGGCAACGTTTCCCTGACCCACCCCGTCAATAGTCATGGGGGTAGACCCGGCGAGTTGCCCGGCATTCGTAGTATCTGCACCAAAGACGATGGCCTCTTTACTGTCGAAATTGTAACCGGGTGCGACGCCGGTACCCAAATCGGGATAGGTTGGGAGGAGTTGGTTTACCGAGGAAGTAGAGTCCCCGCGGTCACTATTTAGGAAAGTATTCAGAACGCCTGCACCAATCGCGAACGACGGCGCCCTGGCGTTGTTGGGGAAGGCATTTGCCGAGACAAAACTGATATAGGTCTTGGTTCCGTTTACGAACGAGTTCGTCACGGAGGGGGCCAGCGCCCGCCACATGCTCAAATGGTCAGCACGGCCGGCGGCGTTCTTCCCGTCATTCATCCCGACGTAATTCCCGCTGCTGGGCAGGTTGGCGTAAGTGGCGGTAAAGGGGTTGGGAGTCACATTGTCGCCTAGAATAACCCCTGAGACGACACCTGCCGGCTGGACCGACACGAATCCACCATTATTCGCATGGCTGTACCACGGGACTTCCGGCGCCCCATTTTGGGCGAAGCCGGTCCCGCCGTTCTGCCCACTTAGATTAGCCTTTGAGGTGTAGTCAAACGGCTCATAGGCAAGCAACGCGGCTTGTGCCGGGGTTGCCCAAGCAAGACCGAGAACGGCCAAGGCACACACTATCAGGCTTACGCGACTACTCATGGCAGACTCCTTAAATCGGGTTCTGGTTCTTATCCACTTCAACCGCGGCCTTACTCGGGCGGCAACCGCCGCCCTCGCCGTAACTCTTACGCGCTGATCATCGCCAATCCGCCCTTTCCCATGCGGCCCAAAAAAAGAGGGGGAAACCGGCCGCGCGGCCGATCTCCCCCGGTCATCCCGTGTTATTCTTATCTTACCCGCGTGGCCCGCAACCCCTTACGAGCGACGCGAGATACCGCCCAAAAAACACGCCAACGTCCGCTGTGCCCCTCCGAGCACGAGCAAACCCGTCTATCAACCCTTCCCGCAACATTCGCCTTCAAACGCAGTATAACACAAAAACCCGGAAAGTCAAAAAATTCGCCGAGAAATTCCGCCGGGAGATAAAAATCTCCCGCGTAAGCGGCAACTACTACGCTACCTGGCACTTGGCAATGACCATAACCCCTTGCCGCAACCAGACTTACGCGCCGTCGTAACAGGAAACAGGGGCATCGTCCTGGCCATATTCACTTCCTGTCTCCGGCACAGCGCCGCCAGCCAAACAGTACAGCGCAACTTGGGCATTTGCGCGGTGGGTCTCCCGACCCACCGCGCGACGAAACCGTGTTGGCGCGGTCGAAAACGCAGTTAGCGCGGCGGGTCGGGAGACCCGCCGCGCTAAGTTGCGCTGTACTGCTAATTCATCTTTCTCATCGGCGTCGTGAGCGGCTTAAATCCGCCCGGCTGTGGGGTCGGCACAGGAGCGACCGGCATTGTCGCCGCGGGGAGCGGCTGCTTGGCGGTCGCATCCCACTTTTTCCGGAACTCCGCCTTGGCGGCGTTCAGTTTCGTCTTCGCCGCAGCGGCACTGGTGGAATTCGGGTCGCCGGGGTCGCCGATGCTATAGCCGATGCTTTCCAGAATGAGCGCCTGGAGGGTTTGGCGGGCCACCGGCAGCGTCTTCGGCGAGCCGTCGCTGAGGCCCAGGGCCTTCGTCCACACGAGTTCCTCCGCCACGGAGTCGGCGTTTTCGGCGGTCACCGGCGCGTCGGGCTCGAACCGGTCCAGCAGTTCCCGCACCAACACCTCGCGCCGCTGCCACTTCGGAGCGAAGGGGGGCGTGCGCTGCAGGTCCAGCCGCCGGACAAAAAAGAGCCAGTCCGCCGCCAGGACGGCCGGCGGTTGGCCGTCCGAGGCATCGCGGGCCCGTTGACGCTGGACGTCGAACCGTATGATCTGTGCCTGGGTCGGCTTGGGCGCCTGGCCGGGGGGGGCGCCGACCGATTCCGCATACCTGGTCCGGATCGGAACGAACCACATCATGACGATCATCTTGGCGGCATCGAGCCGGCCCTTCAGGAGTTTGGCCAACGGGACCTGCACCTGGAGGAACGCAATGCCCGACTCCAGTTCCGACCACACGGCGGATTTGAGAAACTCCACCGGCACGCCGGTCACCGTGAGGTTATCGGAGACGGCGACGTCGGCCCTGCCGCCGAAATCGTCCTTCGCCTTCGTCTCCGTGCGCAGCACGCCGTACCTCCGCATGATGTCCAGGGCCACCGGCATCGTTTCGGTGTACTGATAGGGCTTCGTCGTCGGAGCGGCCGGCGCGGAAGGCGCATTCGGCGCCGCGGCAGGCGCAGGGGCGGGCACAGCGGCAGGCGCAGGGGCAGGCGCAGTAGCGGGCGCAACGGCGGGCGCGGGCGCAGCAGCAGGCGCAGCAGCGTTCACCGGCCCGGCCGGCGGTACGGGCACGTTCGCAGGCGCAGGCTCAACCTTGGCAGGAGGCGCAGCAGGCGCGGGGGCGGCAGCCGGCGCCGCAGGAGCGCCGCCGCACATCGCCGACAATAGTAAAGCCACAGCCATGCCGACCGTTGCGTATCTCATCGTGGTCTCCTTCGCACAGTTCGAGCCCGGCCCCGAACAGCCTCGCGCCCAATGCGTGTGGCATGAGGCTTGCTCAACATGCCCCGTCCTTCTCCAGTGTGCCCGATGTGATTTCAGCCGGATACCAGCCTACCATCCGCCGGCCCGCGCGACAAGAACTTGCAGCCCCGCGCCGCACGGTCTATAATCGCCACCTCGGCCGCCGCAAGCGGCGGTACGTGTTTAACGTGTGGCGTACGCCCGCAATAGCAGGTGTGGGCGCTCTGAACACGTACGAGCGGCGACGATGCCTTGTTTAGCCGTCGCCGCCAGCGGCGACGATTGACGAAAGAACCGCCATGAATATCAGCC
>JAPLMO010000295.1 GCA_026386995.1 Planctomycetota bacterium
GGCTCGCCTCATCCTACCGACCACGAACCCTACCGTCCAGGCCCGGAGCATCCCTGGAGAAAATCCTTCAAACAGAAACGCCAAGACCGGACATTTCTACTGGGTCAGGACCCCGGACATTTTTAATGGGCCTTGACAGCCAAATGCCAAGGCGGTTGACTTGGCTGCACGGGGGAGCGTAAAGTAGTGATAGGAAGACTGCCGTAGTCGGCGATTCGCGCTGAGAATCCCGCTACTGCATTTGGCTCCGACGAGGGCGGTCGAATGCTTCGAGTGACATCATCGAATGGCGGCGTAACGGTTGACGCCCCCGCGAAGGTCAACCTGACCCTTCGTGTCGTGGGCAGGCGCCTGGACGGATACCACGACCTCGAGAGCGTGGTGGCCGGCGTGGCATTTTGCGACCGGCTGCGTTTCGAGGCAGCCGAGGGGCTTTTCCTGACGTGCGACGACCCTGCCGTTCCCTCCGGCGACGATAACCTGGTCCTGAAGGCCGCGCGCCTTCTCCGGGAGTTCTGCGGCATGGACCGGGGTGCTCGTATCTACCTACGGAAGCACGTCCCAGCCGGGCGGGGTTTCGGCGGGGGCTCAAGCGACGCCGCTGCCGCCTTGGCCGGATTGAACGCCCTTTGGCAATGCGGGAAGAGTTCGGTGGAACTGGCCTGTCTGGGCGCGCGGTTGGGGAGCGACGTGCCGCTCTTCTTCGAATCGCCGGTGGCCGTGATGCGCGGCCGGGGGGAACGCGTCGAGCCTGTGGCCGCGCGGCCGCACTGGTACGCCGCGCTGGTCTGGCCGGCGTTCGGCAATCCGACCGCCGACGTGTACGCCGCCTATGATCGGCAGCCGATGTCCGCCGACGGGCGGCCGGGCGCGACAGAAATCCTGAAATTCATGGAAGGCCCGGCCCGCGAGGCCGCGCCTTTCCTGGTGAACGATTTAGAGCCGGCCGCACGAAGCCTGAGGTCTGACGGGCTTTCGGTGCGGACGCTCCTGGAAAAGGCCGGCGCTGCGGCCGTCGGCATGACCGGGAGCGGCTCGGCATATTTTGCTCTGACGGACACCCTGGCCGAGGCCCGGCGCCTGGTCGACGCTGCCCGTGCGGGAGGCGCCGAAGCGGTTGCCGCGGCACTAGAGGGGGACATTCAGCGTGTCCAAGGAGACACCCCATGAAAGTAACCAACGTCACCGTTAAGTTGTCGCCCCCCGGAGGCGACAGGCTCAAGGCGTTCTGTACGATGACCCTTGACGGCGAGTTCGTGGTCCGAGACCTGAAGATCATCGAAGGCACCAACGGCCTGTTCGTGGCGATGCCTTCGCGCAAACTCACCGACCACTGCCCGAAGTGCGGCGGCAAGAACCACCTGCGGTCCAAGTTCTGCAACGACTGCGGCGCGAAACTGCCGGAAAAACGGGTCTCCGACGAGGATGCCCAGGGCAAACTCCACGCCGACATCGCGCACCCGATCAATTCCGAGTGTCGCGGACGGCTTCAGGATGTGATCCTCCAGGCCTACCGCGAGGAACTTCGCCATGCCGGCCGCGCCGAAGAGGCCGAACACGTGGTCGGCCAGACCGACGCGGAAGGCGGCGAATCGCCTTCGGCGCGGCCCCCGGCCGCCGACGATGACAAGCCGAAAGGCCCACGCTTCGGCGAAGGCGTCGTGTAGGCTTCGGGTCGGGACCGACGCGCGGCCTGGTACGCCAGTTACGCGGGTGGCCTGGTCACGCTTTTGCGTGTGACTCTCTGTGCAATAGGGATGTGGCACGGCTGGCTTGTCCAGCCGTGGGAAACCTCGCGGGCTTTCCGCCACGGCTGGGCAAGCCAGCCGTGCCACACTGCGGTGCGGGGGCCAAGCAGACGCTACACAACCCGCTGGACAACCGCCCAACTGCGGGGTATATTACCTTCGCCGTTTACGCCCCCCGCCTGGGGGGCGTGGCCTTTCCTGAAGGTTCTTGCCAGGACGGCCGATAGTCGTGCGGCGGCGCCTGCGGAGGGCGCCGACCGGGGCGCGAAGCCTCGCCGGTTTCGCGACCGCTCGGGTCGGGGCAAGGTCCCGGCCCGCGATGGGCCGGACGGCCGCCTTACCGGCGGCGTCCACAGTGGAAAGGGTCGTCCCATGTCTCAGCACGAGCGCAACGGCGCGCACATTCTTCTGGAAGTCCTGAAGTCCGAGGGCGTCGAAGTCGTGTTCGGCATCCCGGGCGGCGTGGTCCTGCCGATCCTCGATGCGTTCGGCGACGTCGACCAGCCGCGCTTCATCCTCACCCGCCACGAGCAGGGCGCCGGCCACGCGGCCGACGGCTACGCCCGGGCCACAGGCAGGGTCGGCGTGTGCCTGGCCACGTCCGGCCCCGGCGCGACGAACCTCGTGACGGCCATAGCGACGGCCAACTTCGACTCGGTCCCGATGGTCGCCATCACGGGCCAAGTCAAGACCTTCCTGATCGGCAACGACGCCTTCCAGGAGGCCGACATCACGGGCATCACGCGGCCGATCACCAAGCACAGTTACCTCGTCAGGGACGTGACGAAACTCGGCGAGTGCCTGCGAGCGGCGTTCCACATCGCCCGCACGGGCCGGCCCGGGCCGGTCCTGGTGGACATTCCGGCCGACGTGGCCGGCGCGATGACCGACGTGCCGATCCCCGATAAGGTCGACCTGCCCGGCTACAGGCCCGTCTACAAGGGCAACCGGCGGCAGATCAAGCGGGCGGCCGAGGCCATTAACGCGGCCGAGCGGCCGATCCTCTACGTCGGCGGCGGCGTCATCATCTCAGGCGCTTCCGACCTCGTCCGCGAACTTGCCGTGCGGTGCAACATCCCCGTCACGACCACGCTGCTTGGCCTGGGGGCGTTTCCCGAGGACCATCCGCTGGCCCTGAAGATGCTCGGCATGCACGGGACGGCCTTCGCCAATTACGCGGTCCAGGAATCGGACCTCGTGATCGCCGTCGGGGCGCGATTCGACGACCGCATCACGGGCGACGTCAAGAAGTTCGCCCAGCACGCCCGCATCATCCACATGGACATCGACCCGTCGAGCATCTCCAAGAACATCCGCGTCGACATCCCCGTCGTGGGCGACGCCAAGGACATCCTCGAAGGGTTGCTGGAGTCCTGCCAGCCGCGCGACCGCTCCGCCTGGCTCGCACAAATCGGCGACTGGAAGGCCAAGCACCCCCTCGTCTACAAGACCGACGGCCTGAAACCCCAGTACGTCATCGAGCAGATCTGCGAGGTCTCCAAGGGCAAGGCCATCATCTGCACCGAGGTCGGCCAGAACCAGATGTGGGCCGCACAGTGGTACACCCACCGTTACCCGCGCCACTTCATCTCCTCGGGCGGCCTCGGGACGATGGGCTACGGGTTCCCGGCGGCCATCGGGGCGCAGGTGGGATGCCCGGGCGCCCTCGTTGTCGATATCGCCGGCGACGGCTCCATCCAGATGAACATCCAGGAACTGGCGACCGCCGTCCATAACAAACTCCCGGTCAAGGTCTGCATCCTCAACAACGGGTACCTCGGGATGGTCCGCCAGTGGCAGGAACTCTTCTATAAGCGGCGGTACAGCGGCTCGACCCTGGACGGAAACCCCGACTTCGTCCGCCTGGCCGAGGCTTACGGCGCCAAGGGCCTGCGGGTCACCAAGACCGAGGACGTGCGGCCGGCCCTGGAGAAGGCATTCGCCGACCCGCACGTGTGGTTCCTGGATTTCCAGATCGCGCGCGAGGAAAACGTCTTCCCGATGGTCCCCGCCGGCGAGGCCATCGACCGCATGATCGGCGGCATGGCGTAAAAATGTTTAGCCGTCGCCGCATACGGCGACGGTAACCAGTTACCGACTCGAGGCCGCAGGGCGGGCATATTCCCCTGCGGTCTTCTTTTTGAATCCGCAATTCGCAATCCGCAATTCTCTTCCTCCGGTTTTTCGGTGCAGCGCCGCCCCCTGGGCAGTACGCTTATGCCATGCGATGCATCCGTATGACAATCGCCTACGATGGCACGGCCTACCACGGCTGGCAGGAGCAGCCGGGGCAGACAACCGTTCAGGGGACGCTGGTGGAGGCGCTCGCGACGATCCTGCGCGAGCGGCCGCGCGTCGAGGGCGCCGGCCGCACCGACTCGGGCGTCCACGCCGCGGGGCAGGTTGCGGCGTTCAAGACCGAGCACCCGATCCTCATCCCGCGCCTCCTGGCGGCGGCCAACAGCCGCCTGCCAGACGACATCTCCGTAACGGAAATGCGCGAGGCCCCGCTGGAGTTCCGCCCGTCGCATCACGCCCTCGGCAAACACTACCGTTACCGCATCTATCGCAATACCTTCAAGCCCGTCTTCGAGGGCCGGTACGTCTGGCACTGGTACCAGCCGCTCGCGCTTGAGCCGATGCGCGAGGCCGCGCGGCTGCTCGTGGGCACGCACGACTTCAAGAGTTTCGAGGGCCGCGGCTCGTACCGCGAGGACACGGTACGCACCATCACGCGCCTCGAGATCGTCGAGGCCGGGCCGGAACTTTACTTCGAGGTCGAAGGCAACCGGTTCCTCTACCGGATGGTCCGCAACCTCGTCGGCACGCTGACCGAGGTCGGCCGCGGGCACTGGCCGGTCGCGCGTGTGGCCGAGGCATTGGCGGCCCGCGACCGCATGGCCGCCGGCCCGACCGCCCCGCCGCAGGGCTTGTGCCTTATGGAAGTTCGATACCCGGACGAGGCGAACTTACAGCCCTTTGTTTAACCGCGGAGAACTCTTCAAAATGCAGAATGAAGAATGTAGAATGCAGAATCAACAGCCGCGGCAGTGGTTCCGTTTTTCATTCTGCATTCAATCCCTTCTCTGCGTTCTCTGCGGCCTCTGCGGTGAAAGATTTTGTCAATGGCTATGCGAATCGTCCACGTGATAACCCGGCTGATCCTCGGCGGCGCCCAGGAGAACACACTCCTGACGTGCCGCGAGCAGGCACGCCTCGGCCATGAGGTCACGCTCCTCACCGGCCCGCCCGAGGGGCCGGAGGGCAGTCTGCTCGATGAGGCCCAGCGCATGCCGATCCGCACGGTGCTCGTGCCGTCGCTGGTGCGGGCGCTGGACCCGTGGCACGATCTTGGCGCGTACCTGGACCTCGCGAAGCATTTTCGCGAGATCCACCCCGACGTCGTCCACACGCATTCCTCCAAGGCCGGCATCCTGGGCCGGCTGGCCGCGCGGCGGTGCGGCGTCCCCTGCATCGTCCACACGATCCACGGCCTTCCGTTCGACGAGTACCGCGGACGCCTGGCGAACTGGGCGTACCGCGCCGCCGAGCGGCTGGCCGCGCGCTGGTCGCACCGGCTGGTCGCCGTCTCGGCCGACATGGCCGACCGCGCCGCGGCGGCGGGCCTTGCGCCGCGCGACCGCATCGCGGTAGTCTATAGCGCGCTGGATACCGACCGTTTCCGCGCCGCCTCGGGCGAGCGGGAGGCCGTGCGGCAGGCGTGGGGCGCCGGCCCGGAGGAGTTTGTATTCCTTGCGATCGCGCGCCTCTTTCACATGAAGGGCTACGAACTGCTGTTGCCGGCGTTTGCCGAGACGGCCCGGCGGCGGCCGGGCGTGCACCTGGTGATCGCCGGGTCGGGCATCCTGCGGCTGGCCCTTGAGGCGCTTGCCGCGCATCTGGGCGTGGCCGAGCGCGTGAAGTTCCTCGGCCTCGTGCCGGCGGAGCGGATTCCCGCTCTGGTTTGGGCCTCCGATGCGGTGGTCCACGCGGGCCTTCGCGAGGGCCTGGCCCGCGTCCTGCCGCAGGCCGGCCTCTGCCGGCGGCCCGCCGTGGCCTACAACATCGGCGGCGCCCGCGAGGTCCTCCGCGACGGCGTCAGCGGCTTTCTGCTGCCGGCGCCCCCGCCGGACGAAGTCGCGCGGGTGGCATGGCCACGCTTTTCGCGTGGCCATGTGCAAGGTATGGCGCCGGACGTTCCCGAGGCTGTCTGGCAGATTCTAGCCTCCGCCCTCGACCGCGTGGCCGCCGACCCCGCCGCCGCCCGCGCGATGGGCGACCGCTGGCCGCAGGACATTCTTTCGCGCTTCGACTATCGCGCCGCAACGGCCGAGATCATGCGGGTGTACGAAAACGTTTAGCCGTGCCATAACGTTTAGCCGTCGCCGCACACGGCGACGATCATCATCGCGGCCGTATGCGGCCGCGGCTAAACATGGCCGTACCGGCGACGGTCGCAACGGCCTGCCGGTCATTGCGGCTCGCCGTTACAGCCCATCCGACATATTATAATTGCACGTGTTTTCGGGCCGGCTACACTGGCACGCACAGAGGCGCCGCCTTTATCGTGCCCGATCGGAAAGGGCCTTTATGTCACCCGGCAAAAAGACGCTGCTCGTGCTGGCGGGGATCGTGGCGATCCTCGTGACGGGCGTCTTCTCGGCATTCGTAATCCTGGTGCAGGACGAGCCCACGCCGGATGACAGCGACCTGCGTCTGGCGCTGCCGCGGCTGGCGGAAGACCAGAATGCGTGGATTTTCTACGCAAAGGCGTTCGAAAAACTGACTTCGCCGTTGATCAGTGAAGACAGCGAGTGGCCGCCTGCGCCTGGCGCAGCGGGGTCGCTGCCCGGCAAGAAGAATCCGGAAGCCGGGCCCGAAGAACCGCCGCCCACGGCCAGTGAACGCTGGCGTCAGATAGAGAGGGGCACCGCCTGGGAGCAGCCTCTGGTCGACGCGGTCCTCGCGCGCGACACCGAGGCCTTTGCGATCTGGGAGAAGGGCGTGGCCAGGCCTTCGTGCCTGCTGCCGGGGGTCAAGGTTCCCATAACCGACCTGCCGGAAGCATTTTCTGCCCTGTCTCTTGCTAACCTGCTGGGCGTTCGAGCCCGCAACCATGCCCGACGAGGCAACGACGAGGCGGCGATGGAGGACGGTATGCGGCTCATTCGCTTCGGGCATCAGATGGAAGACGGCAAGGGGGTTCTCGTTGCGTATCTGATTGGCAGCACCGTCAAGCAGGTGGGCCTGGCCGTAATGTGCGACTTGGTACGAGAAAGCCGCTTGCCGCCGGCGCAACTTCGCCGCTTTGAGGCCGAGATTGCTCCCTACCAAGTTGACCCCCGTGCGCTGGCCGACACGCTGCGGGCCGAGTATGACTACAGTCGGTCCGTACTTGATAAAATCACTTGCGGCGAGATGGACCCTGGGCCCCTCCTCAGTCTGAGCAGGATTGAGATCCGAATGGGCTCTTGGGAGCGGTTCCTCTATAAGCCCAACCGCACGCGACGGCTGATGGCCGAAGCGTTCCGCGAGATGATCTCCGCTGCGCCGAAAAACGGCAAGGACGCGCCCGATCTCGCGCGGTTCTACGAGCAGGCATCTCTGGAGCAAGGGTTGTCCAACGGCAACTATCTGGGTGGAAGGCTCTATCGCCTTACGGTGGGAAACGTGCATGGTGTGTTTAGTATCAAGTGCATAACAAACGTCCAGTTGGCCGCCACGCGGGTCTTGCTGGCGATGAAAGCCTTCAAGACTGAGAAGGGCCGCCTGCCAACTACGCTCGATGAACTGGTGCCGGAGTACCTGGACGCCGTGCCACTCGATGACTTCGACGGAAAGCCGCTCCGTTATAATCTGGTCAAGAAAATCATTTACACTGTCGGCAAGGACCTGCGGGACGACGGCGGGACGACGAAGCAGGAGTTTCTCGACGCCAAAATGAAGGAACGCGACATCGACCCCAAGACCGCGGACACCGAAACGCTCAAGTCTTTTGAGCAAGAGTGCGAAGGCATCTGCCAGATGCCCGACCCGTCGTTCCCGATTGAGTTTTAGGCACGAGCCGCCTCGTTTATTGATCCCGGTAAAAGCAATGCTCACGCTTGTCATTCTGAGGAGCGGCTTCAGCCGCGACGAAGAATCTCGCCTTTCGGCCGGAGAACGGCGAGATTCTTCGGCCCCGTAAACGGGGCCTCAGAATGACATCCCTTGCACGGGATGAACATTACTTACGCCGGGCTCAATAGCCGTCGCCGGTACGGCGACGGTCGTTGCCGGGCGCCCGCGAACGTTCGCGTCGCCGTACCGGCGACGGCTAAACACGACGGCTCCCGCTCGTGGGCGCACCGCGCCGCACCTCGCGACGCGGCTTGTGGTAGGCAGCCGCATGCCAGCCGATTATAATACGGATGGTCTTCGGGTGAACGTTTCGCCCCTTGTGGGGGTCTGGTATGTCACTAAAGAGGCTCACGTGGCGGGTCGCGGCGGGGCTGGTGCTTGTTGCGCTGGCGGTTCAGGCCGGCGCGGCGCCTTCGACGCCGCCGGCGCCCCCTACCGCAAGTTACGCTGCGCCCACCTTCGAGCAACTCTCAGCCCATGCGGCGGCACTCGATAAGGTCCTCCGCAGCACCAGCGACCCGGTCGAACGCAAGCGGCTCATCGACGACCTCGAGAAGATCAAGCACCAGATCGGCCCGGTCGATGCCAACGGGGCCCGCGTCCGGTGCCAGGCCATGTGGCACGATGCCGCCATCGAGTCGCTCGACCAGGAGATGAAGCGCCTGGCCGCCCGGCCGACCGCGGACCTGCGCCTTGCCGTGCGGCGGATGGCGCGGGCGTGCCTGGCCCACGGCTGGCGCATTCCCGACAGTCACGTCAAGTACCAGGTGGACGTGTTCGGCGCGTACCTGGCAAACAACCTGCGGACCCTGGACGGGCTGTCCGACTCGGTGGCCGCCGGCCAGGCGAGAGACTCGAAGGCGTCCGATTTGGGCGACGCCGCGTCGGCGCACCAGAAGGCGGCCGAGAAGGCCCGCCAGGGCGTGGCCCGGATGAGCGCCGCGGCGGAAGCGATGGCGAAGGCGAAGGCGCCGTCGGATCCGCCCGCGCCGCTCGTGCCGATGTTCGGTGAATTCGTAGGCGGCCTGCGCGCGGTGCGCGAGGCCGACGATGCGATGCGCAACCTTGCGCGCAAGAAGGGCAAGGCCACTCCCGCCGCCCCCGGCGAAGCATCGTCCGAGCCCGAAGCGCCGCCGATGACGGACGCGGAGAAAAAAACGCTCGAAACGATCCGCAGTATCGGCGAGCGCCTCAAGGGCGACGGGTGGGCCGAAATGGTCTGGGGCCTCACGTGGTTTGTCCGCACGGTGGAGGCCGGGTTCCAGGTCACGAGCGCCCGCCCTCATGCCCGCGAACTCCTGGCGACCCTCGATCGCGCGGCGACTATGGCCGAGAGCCTAGCGGCCTCCAAGGTCGCGTACCCAGAGTACCTGGCGATGCGGCAGAAGCAACTGGGCAGCGCGCTGAAGCAGATCGACCAGGCCGATACGCGTGCGGCGGCCTACGCGAGCCTGGCGTGGTACTGGCGGGACGACGAGTTCCGCCGCCGGATAGAGGTAGCCGGCCTTATGCCCGCCGCCTCGGAGGGGTTGGTGCGTGCGCTGTACGAGGTGGCTCCGCGGATCCAGAACTCGGGCGAGACCGATGCCTATGGCCGGGCCCAGTGGATTCGCGATGGTTGCCGCACGGTGGCCGACACCCTCGAGAAAACGGCCGGCGGTCCGCCCAAGGACATGGCGCCGCCGGTGCGCGACGCACTGGCGCGACTCCAGAAGGATTTTCGGAGTGAGATCGAGCAGGCGGGCGCGGCGTTTCCGGCCGATCCGAAGGCCGGGGCCGCGAAACTCGGCGGCGCATCAGCCGCGGCCAGGAGCATGGACCTCGTGCTGCGAGTCGGCGCGGTCATGAAGACCATCACGAAATTGCGGCCAACCAAGGCGCAGGCCATTCTCACCCAGATGATGCGGCCCGTACAGGACATGATGGCGGGGGGCGATTCGGCCGAGACCGCGCGGCAGACGCTGGGCTGGGTCCTCAATCCGTTCGAGGAGTTGAGCACGTTCCAGATGCCGGAGCCGGAACTCTCGCGGTCTGTCAACACGCTCGTCGGCCGCGCTTACGGGCCCGCCATGGCGGCTTTCGACCAGGCGATCATCGCGGGCCTCGACGCGGCGGCGGGGGGCGATGCGCTCCCCTTGCGGCAGGCGGTGGTGGGCCGGCACATGTTCAGCCTCCTGAGGCGCCGCGCGCAGGCGGCCGTCTATCGCTTGGAGAAAGCGGTGCCGGCGAACCTCGTCACGTTCTCGGTTCCCGAGGGCGTGTGGAGCAAGTTCGTCCCGACGCTCGACCAGAAGATGCAGGCGACGTTTGCCCAGTACGGCTCGCAAGGGGCCGGCCGCGCGCCGTCCATCGCCGCCATGGCCGAGTGGGACATGGTGTACGCCGACGTGGCGGCCGGCCAGCGGCTGACCCTCGACGGCCTGTTCGAGGGCGAGACTGACCTGGATTTGCTGATGCGGAACCTGGAGCGGGCCAGCCTTGCGTCGCCCGAGCGCCCGACGGCGCAACTGTGGGCCGTCGGCTACCACGCCACCGAGGCGGCTGCGGCGATGAACGCCGGGTTCGACGTCACAGCCTCATATCACCGCGGCCTCATGCGGTCGTACGATGCGGCACTGAGGGCCGTGGACCTCGCGCCGCCGAAGCGCGAGGCGCGGCGGTAGGCGGCACACATCCATGCCGCGTGCGTTCGCCTCGCACGTTTAGTCGCCGCCGTACACGGCGACGGTCATTATCGCGTCCGTTGTTGCCGCGGTTAAACGAGTTGACTTTTCCCGCCGAAGGGCTAAGTTTGATCGGGAACCTGCCCTGGCCCTGCATGTTCAAGGTAAGGCAAACAAGGAGCGGCGCATGAAACAGTTCACGATTGCCGATGGGTTGGTTTGCGCGCTGATGGCCGTGGCCGTGCTGATGGCCGGATGCGCAAAGTCCGCGCCGCCGCAGAGCGAGAAGCCGGCCGCCTCTTCCGAGAAGCCCGCGGCCGCGGCAGGCGAGAAGTCGCCGGCGACCGAAAAGCCCGCGGCTGCGAAGGAGGGGAAGCCCGCGGCCGGGGCCGCGCAACTCCCCGGTCCGCCCGATGCCGAGGGGTGGATGAGCCTCTTTGACGGCAAGTCGCTGGCTGGCTGGAAGATGTCGGACTTCGTCAAGCCCGGCGAGGTGAAGGTCGCGGGGGGCGAGATCGCCCTGGCGATGGGCAAGGAGGGCGACCTGACGGGCATCACGTGGGCGGGCGGCGAAATCCCGCGCACCAATTACGAACTCGAGATCAAGGCTAGGCGGACCGACGGCGGCGACTTCTTCTGCGGCCTGACGTTCCCGATCGGCAAGTCGTGCGCCAGTTTCATCGTGGGCGGCTGGGGCGGGTCGCTCGTCGGCATCTCGTGCCTCGACGGCTACGACGCCTCCGAGAACGAGACCGCCAAGACGATGACCTTCGAGTCGAATAAGGGGTACACCATCCGCGTGCGCGTGACCGACGAGCGTCTCCAGGCGTTCATCGACGACGAAAAGATGGTCGACGTGGAGATCAAGGACCGCAAACTCAGCGTCCGATGGGAAGTCGAGGCCAGCCAGCCGCTGGGCCTCGCTGCATGGCGCACCAGTGCCAACTGGAAGGACCTGCGCATCCGCAAGATCAGCGAGTGACCGCGCGGCCCGCGGCGTCGGGTCCCATCTCATGCCAAGTAGTGCGTCCGTCTTAGCAGGTGTGGCACGGCTGGCTTGTCCAGCCGTTGGAACCCTCGCGAACCCTCCGCCACGGCTGGACAAGCCAGCCGTGCCACCCTCTCGTAACTGACGCAATACCATCCCAACCACAATCTGGTTGACATTCAGGGCCCCTTGCGATACAAGAGGCCCTCCCGAACAAGAGTATGTTGTTGACTTTGCACGGACAATACGGCAATTGCGGCCCACGGCGGGCCAAGGGAAAGGGCTTTTTATGAGCGTAAAAGAGATTGAAGCGAAAGTATTCGGCACTCCGGTGCCGCAAGTGACTCGCGTGGCCCTGGCGTATTCGGGCGGGCTGGATTCCAGCCTCTGCGTCGAACTCCTGCGCCGCAAGTACAACGTCAAGGACAAGGACATCATCCCGATCACCATCGACGTCGGCCAGGGCGAGGACGAGGTCAGGGTCTCGAAAGAGAAGGCCAAGAAACTCGGCATCAAGATGCACCTGATCGACTGCAAAAAGGAGTTCACCGAGAACTGGCTGACCAAGGCCATCCGCGCCAACTCCGATTACGAGGGTTACCCCGTCTCGACGTCGATGACGCGGCAGTTGGTGGCCCGCGCGGTCGCCAAGAAGGCCGTTGAACTGGGCTGCGACGGACTCATGGAAGGCTCGACCGGCAAGGGCAACGACCAGTACCGGATGCACAACACGTTCAGGATTTTCGCCCCGAAGTGCGCGGTCCTGTGCCCGGTCCGCGACTTCGACATGCTGCGCGACGAAGAGCGGCAGTTGTGCGAGGCGTGGGGCGTTCCGGTGGACGAGCAGATCGCCGGCGGCGACGACAAGACCCTCTGGTGCCGCTCGATCGCCTCGGGCGCCATCGGCCTCGACCAGGAACTCCCCGACGACATCTGGATGTGGCTCGTGCCGCCACAGAAGGCCCAAGACAAGACCGAGGTCGTCACCATCACCTTCGAGGAAGGCGTGCCGACGAAACTGAACGGCAAGAAGATGCCCCTCGATAAACTCATCAACGCCCTGAACGTCGTTGCCGGCAAGAGCGGCATCGGCTATATCGACATGTTCGAAGACGGCATCATGGACCTCAAGAGCCGCGAGATTTACGAGGCCCCGGGTGCCCACGTCATCCTGAAACTCCACCACGACCTCGAGCAGTGGTGCCTGACGAAGGACGAACTGGAGTTCAAGGCCATCGTCGACCGCAAGTGGGCGTACCTGACGTACCACGGCATGTGGTTCCACCCGCTGAAGAGGGAACTCGACGCCTTCGTGCTGGCCGCCTCGCGGTTCATGAACGGCACGTACAAGGTGGGCTTGTATAAGGGGAACATCCAGATTCTGAAGCGCGAGAGCCCGACGGGCCTCTTTTCGCCCGAGATCCGCTCGATCAAGTCGAAGGGCTTCTCGCAGAAGATGGCCAAGGATGCGGCCACGATCCGCGGCCTGCCGTTTGAGATTCTCGCTCGCCGCGGCGGGATCGAAGGGTAAGCACCGTCTTTCGAGCCCGCGGCGGGAGCCGCGGGGTATCATCGGCCAGCGCCGGCCAGGTCTGGCCCATTGGCGCAGCCGTTTCGGGAAGTTATCGTGTGCGGGGCGAGCGTTCGCTCCGCACACGCTGTTTTGGCGGCCGCCGCGCTATGGCGTTGAATGAGGAGTCTCCGCGATGGCTAAACTCTGGGACAAAGGTTACCCGATCGACCCCGAGATCGAGCGGTTCACGGTGGGCGAGGATTACCTGCTGGACCGCGATCTGGTGCGGGCCGACATCCTCGGCTCGGCGGCGCACGCCACGATGCTCGCCAAAATCGGCATCCTGACCGCCAAGGAGCGCGGCCGCCTCGTGGCGGGCCTGCGGGCGGTCCTGAAGGACTTCGAGGCGGGCAAGTTCGTCATCCGCCCCGAGCAGGAAGACGTGCACACCGCCGTCGAAGAGCGCCTTACGGAGATGCTCGGCGACCTAGGGAAGAAACTTCACACCGGCCGCAGCCGCAACGACCAGGTCCTGCTCGACCTGCGCCTTTACGGCAAAGAGCGGCTGCACGCGCTGGCGGAGCGGGTCATCGCCCTGGTGCGGGCCTTGGCGGCGTTCGCCGGGAAGCACGAGTTTGTACCGATGCCCGGCCGCACGCACATGCAGATCGCCATGCCCTCAAGCCTCGGCCTCTGGGCGGGGGCGTACGCCGAGTCGCTCCTGGACGACCTGGAGTTCCTGAAGGCCGCACACACGGTGACCGACCAGTCGCCGCTCGGGTCGGGCGCGGCGTACGGGTCGGCCCTGAAACTGGACCGCGCGCTTGTGGCGCGGCTGCTGGGTTTTGCGAAGGTGCAGAACAACGTCCTATACTGCGCCAACTCGCGCGGGAAGGCGGAACTGGCGACCCTTCAGGCGTGCGCGCAGGTCATGGTGGACCTGTCGCGGCTGGCGAATGACCTCATGATCTGCTCGACGCCGGAGTTCGGGTACTTCCGCATCCCGAAGGAACTCTGCACGGGCTCGTCGATGATGCCGAACAAGCGCAACCCGTGCGGCCTGGAACTGGTGCGGGCGAAGTCGGCCGGCGTGTTCGCGTGCGAGTCGCAGGTGGCCGCGATCCTGAAGGCCCTGCCGTTCGGGTACAACCGCGATTTCCAGGAAACCAAGGGTCCGTTCATGCGCGGCGTGGACGCGACGGCGGCCAGCCTGAGCGTCATGTGTCTGTCGATCGAGCGCCTGGAGGTCGTGGAAGAGAACCTGCGTAAGGGGTTTTTGCCGGAGATCTTCGCGACGGACCGCGCGCTCGAACTTGTCATCGAAGGCCAGCCGTTCCGCGACGCGTACCGCCACGTGGGCACGCATCTGGACGAGCTTTCCTCGCGCGACCCGGTGGCGAACCTCAAGTCAAAGAAGTTGGCGGGCGGCCCGGGTAACCTGGGCCTTGCGGCGCTGGCGAAACGCGCCGATGCGGCCGAGAAGTGGCTCGCGGGCGTCCAAGCGCCGATGGCGAAGGCCCTGGCGAAGTTGATGGCGTAACGCACGGCATTTCGCACGGTTAGCCGCGAGTCGCAGGCGAGCGCTCGTCTTCGACTCGCGGCTACAGCGCTTTAAGACTGGGTTGTTGCGCGGCGGGTCTCCTGACCCGCCGCGCAAACATACAATGTTAAACTGCTCTAAACATTTTATAGGCGACGGCCGATGCGAATCGCCCGCCGGTTACGTTCGGCCACCAGCCCGTCGGGCAGGTCGATGGGGCCGACTATCGGTTTCGCCAGGAGCGCATCGACCACTTCGCGGGTCCGCTCGGCCGACATGTGCTTCAGGCCTCCGCCAAGTCGCTCGACCGCGCGGCGGATGATGGCGCCCTGCATCCACGGGCGCAGGCCGACGAAATCGTCGGCGTCGATGACGAGGACTTGTAGGGGCGGCCCTGCGTGGCCGCCCTTGTCGGCCTCACCAGGGCAGCCACGCAGGGCTGCCCCTACAGACGGCGCTTCGCGGACGATCTTGAGCCACACCTCATCGAGCGCATCGGCCAGCACGTCGCCGGCGGCGGATGCCTGCTCGGCCAGGCGCACCAGCGCCTCGTCGACCCGTGGGTTAAACTCCTTCGCCAGCAGCGGCAGGAGCATGTTCCGCAGGCGGTTGCGCGTGTAATCATCGGCCAGGTTCGTCTCGTCCTGGCGGTAGTCCTGCGAGAGGGCGGCAAGGTAGCCGCCGGCCAAGTCGCGCGGCGTCTCGATCATTGGCCGGATGATCTCAATATGTAGGGTGGGTGCTGTGCACCCACCAGTTGGGGCGGCGGATTGCTTGTCAGATGGTGGGTGCACAGCACCCACCCTACATGCGTCTGGAGCGTCCGCCTCACATGAAAGCAGCGAGCGCGGGCGGATGGCAGCGAGGCCCTCGATGCCCGTGCCGCGAAGGATGTTGAAGAGGACCGTCTCGGCCCGATCGTCGGCGTGATGGGCCAGGGCGACCTTCGTGGCCGCATGCTTGCGGGCGGCCCCGGCGAGGAACCGCCGCCGGGCCAGGCGGCCGGCCTCTTCGATGCCGATGCCGGCCTCCGCGGCCTCGGCCCGGACGTCGGCCCGCGCGGCCTCACACGGCAAGTTCAACTGGCGGGCCAGGTTCTCGACGAACGCCTGGTCCTCGTCCGCCGCCGCGGCGCGAAGGCCGTGGTTCAGGTGGGCGACGACCAGGGCGATCGCCAACTCCTCCTGCGCCAGTGCATGGAGGACCCGCAGCAGGGCAACCGAGTCGGGGCCGCCGCTTACGCCCACGATAATCTTTTCGCGCTCGCCGTGCGTGGAGGCGAGGCGCGCGAGAAGCGCGTGCCGCGCGATGGTTGCGCGGACGGAATCGACGAAACGGGCTTTCGGGTCAGGAGCCATCGGCAGTCATTATAATCACCGTCGGATTTTATTATTCCGATTTTCGGGCAACCACAGGTAACATAAGTGCGTCCAAGGAGCAGGAAAGGAGCCTGACATGGCCCAGGCTGCACCCGTCCTTCCGGCCGGGCCCGGCCAACCCGCCGCGCCGCTCGGTGTTTTCGACGCCCTCGGCATGGGCTGGCGCCTGATGATGAGCGACTTCTGGGCGCTCTGGTTGCCGGCGTTCGTGGTGATGCTCATCATAATGGGCGCATCGAACTTTGGGCTGGTGGCCGCCGTACTTGTCCAGCCGCCGCTGTGGGCGGGCCTCTACTGGCTTGTGACCCGTAAGATCGACGGAGCCCCCGTCAAAGTCGGCGACGTGTTTGCGGGGTTCCAGCAGCGTTTCGGCCAGTCGGTGCTGGCCATGCTGCCGCTGTCGCTGGCGGGGATGGTCTTCGGCCTGGCGATGATGGTGGTGTTTCTGATGACCATATTTGGCGGGGTGGCCATCTCCGCGGGGCCGCACGGCGGCGGCGAGGAGGCCATCGCGTCGGAGGCCATCGCTGCGGTGGTGGTGCTGGGTATCCTGGCGGGCGGCGTGATATTGTTTGTTCTGCTGGCGGCGATGCTCATCTTTTGCCTGTTTTTCACGTTCGTGATTCCGGCCGTCTGGGACCATCCGGAATCGGGATGGGAAGCGGTGCGGACCTCGGCCAGGCTGGTGCGCGGCCGCTTCTGGTCGGTGCTGGGTCTGACGATTCTCTTCATTTTTATCGGGATAGCCGCGAACCTGGTCGGCATGGTCGCCTGCTGCATCGGAGTTTTCTTCACGTCGCCCATTGTGATGGTCTGGGAGGCGGCGGCAATCATTTACCTGTACAGGTCGTGGACGGACCGGCCCCTGGCACAAGGAGCGTAAGATGCGCGAGACATCGGCGGCAGAAGTTCCCCCGCAGCCCTCAGGCCCGGCGCTGGGCGTCATCGAAGCGATGCGCATGGGCTGGCGCCTTCTGATGAGCGATTTCTGGATGCTGTGGCTCCTGGCCCTCGTCCTGTTCGCCGTCCTGATGGGCGTGGGATTGGTGAGTTGCTGCCTCCTGTGCCTGGCGCCACTGGTGATGTTCTTCGTGCATCCGCCGCTGGAGGCCGGGCTGTTCAAGGCCCTCAAAGGGCGGATCGACGGGGACGCGGTCAACTTCAACGACCTGTTTGCGGCATTCCCCGAATGTTACTGGCAGGCGGTGCTGGCGGGGTTGCCGGCGATGGCGATCGACGGGGCCATGCAAGTGGTCCAGTTCCCGGTGCGTATTGCCTTCCAGTTCGCAGAGCCGCTCAGTCGGGAATTGCACTATCCTGCGGAAGTGCTGATTCCCGTTATCATCGGTGCGGGGGCGGTGGTCCTGCTGATTTTCGTGGCCCTTCTTATCTTCCGCCTGTTCTTTGCGTTCTCTATGCTGGCCATCTGGGACCGCAAGGAATCGGGCATCGAGGCGATCAAGACGTCCATGCGACTCGTGAAAGACCACTTCTGGTCTATCCTCGGGCTGAGCCTGCTGTTTGTGCTGATCGGCATTGCGGCCGCAATTGTCGGCCTCCTTGCGTGCCTGGTGGGCATGGCGATCACGATCCCCGCGGTGCGGGTGTGGCACCAGATCACGTTGGTGTATCTCTATCGCTCCTGGACGGGTCAGCCGCTGGTTCAGCCGCTGCCGGGTGCGGCGATGCCGGATGCACCCGCGCCGCCGGTTGTTTAAGCCTGCAACGCTAAGAGCGGATTTGCGCGGCGGGTCTCCGTACCCGCCGCGCGGGGCTTACGCGCCGTAGCGCGGGGCCTTGTGCCCCGCGTAGAACCACGCGGGGGATAAACCCCCGCGCTACAGCCCGTGGCTTGGGCCTGCCGCCCTTTGGACCGCGTGAATAGCGAAGAGATGTGTTATGACGCAATCTCCGCAAAGCCTCCCGGTTGCTGCCGGGGGGCCAAGTCCAGAGGTCGACCAAGGCGGGCGTATCGGGCACGCCGTGGCGGCGGGGCTGCTACTAGTCGTGTTCGCGGCAAGTTTCATAGGCGTGGACCGGTGGCGTCTGCCGGGCATTTCCCTCATCGGCGGCGAGGGCTCGACAACGTGCCTTCTCCGCCGCGCTACGGGCCTGCCTTGCGCGACGTGCGGCATGACGCGGTCGTTCTGCGCGATCGGGCGGGGCGAGTTCGGGGCGGCCTTCGCGCAGCATCCCCTCGGGCCGGTCCTCTACGCCTTCTTCGCGCTCGTGATGCTGCGGTCGGCGGTCGTGGCGGTGACGGGCCGGCGGGTCTGGCCGCGTCTTGCGCGGACCTTCGTGTGGGCGGCCGCGGCCCTCGTGGCCGCGATCCTGGTTGTCTGGGTGGTCCGCCTCTGCGAGATGGTCGCCGGCGGCGAGGCGGCCGAGGCGTGGCGGGAATCGCCGTTGGGGAGACTGCTATCGTAGGTCCTCTATGTCCGCAAGGCTTCCATCGACAGGACGCTGGCCGGCAGGACGAAGAACACCGGCAGCCAGGCAGCCAACAAGGGTCCGATGTGCCCCTGCTGTCCGAAGGCGGTCGCGGCGAAGTTGATGGCGTAGACGCCGATGACGAGGCCGATGGCCACGCCGATGCTGGAGAAGTAGTTGCGGTCGTCGCGGCCGGCAACGAACGGCAGGCCCAGCAAGAGGAGCAGCAGGTTCATGATCGGCCCGGTGATGTGCTGGTGCATGGTCACCTGGAGGGCCTGGCGGTTGGAGCGCATGGGGTCGTCCGCGAGTGCCCGCAGTTCGCCGTAGGCCATGTAGCGGTAAAAGTCGCTGGCGCGGTGGCGCACGATCTCGGGCGGCCCGACGTTGGTGGAATAGAAGTCGACCGGGTCGCCCTCGGGCGCATCGGGGATGCGATCCAGGAGCATGGGCTCCTTCAGTGGCGGCAGGCGCACGCCGCCGGTCAGCCGCCAGCCGCCAGCCTTGGGGTCCCACGTGGCTTTCTCGGCCTCGACGGTGCCGAGGGGCTGGAACTTCGAGTCGCGCCTGAAAATACGGACACGGGCCAGGTACAGCGGCGTCCCGTCGTCCTTGATCTTTGCTTCGGCTCGCATCTCGCGGGCCTTGGGGTTATAGAGTGGGGCGTAGATGATGTTGTTGTTCTCGTCGCGGATAAAGTCGACCGCGAACTCCTTTTTCACCTCCAGGTCATCGGGGCTGCGCGCCAGTTGGATGGAGATCGCAGGCAGAATGAGTTCCTGGTTGACGATGTAGAAGGCGTCCAGCACGAGCGCGACGGCGATCATCGGCCACATGACGCGGTAGAGGCTCACGCCGGCGGCCTTGATGCCGATGAGTTCCCGCGACCGGTTCAGCCGCACCAGCGACGCGGCGGCGGCCACCAGGATCGCCGGCGAGACGGTCCACTGGAAGTAATCGAACATCTTATAGAAGTAGTAGTTGACGAGGCCCGCGAAGATCGACCAGAAGCCCGTCGTGCGGGCCGTCGCAGAGAGATTGAAGAGTTTGTTGACGTTCAGGACCAGATCGAGGACCAGGACGATCCCGATCAGCGCCGCCATCGAGATCAGGAGCGATAATAGGAACGTCTTCAGGATGTAGCGGTCGAGTATCTTCATTTGCGCCCGAGGAGTCTGTCTTGCAGTGTCGTCGGATGGCACCATAACCAGACGATAAAGGCCAGGATCAGCAGGCCCAGGATGACGACCAGGGCGTTGGGCGCCCAGATGATCCACATCAGGTCTTCGGGGTTCTTGACGGCCCGCGAGGCGGCCCGCTCGGCCACCCACGTCATCAGGTATGATCCGAACCACGGCACCAGGGCCACGCCGAACGCCGTCAGCAGGTGGCCGCTGTGGAAGTACATCCCGAGGCCCGCCCCCATGAGCACGAGGCCGAAACACCCCAGGGCCGTCGCCAGGCGCTTGTGCATCTCGGCCATGACCTCGGCCCGGGCCGCATCCTTGTGATACTGGACCACCACCTCAGGCGTGTCGGCCTTCAGCATCCGCACCCGGTCGGCCAGTTCGGGATGGCTTTCCACCAGCGCCAGATGCCAGAGGCTCAGGTCGTTTTCCTTGCGCGGCACGTAGGTGGGCAGGGGGACCACCAGCGAGTGGACCTTCGACCGGACGGGCATGGCGTGCAGTTCATCCAAGACGAGGGCGTCCCAGAGGGCAAGTTTGGCCTCGTTGCGCACCTTGTCGAACTCCACGCGGCCGAACTGGGCGTAACAGTAGGTCTGGCCGTTCGGACCGCGATACTTGACCGTAGGGCCGTACAGCGTGTTGTCGATCACGCGGTCGACCGTCAACTGGATATTGGATTCCTTGACGTTGATGCGCCCGTCGTTTAACTGCGAGAAGAAGTGACGCTCCAGGTCCATCAGGGCGAGCGCCTTGGCGGCGTAGGAACTTTCCGGCAGCGGCCAAGCCGCAAGGCTCAGCGAGAGGCCGCATCCCGTCATCGCCAGAAGGACGGCGGGCCACAGCAGGCTGGAGACCGGGATGCCGCTCGCCCAGCAGGCTTGGACCTCGTGCTCGGCCGCCAGGCGACCGTATACCAGCGTTGCCGCCAGCACCGCCGCCAGCGGCAGCGCCAGGTAGACCGCCATCGGCACCGAAAGGCCCATGTACATAAGCGAGGCCAGCGGCCCGAGGCCTTTCTGTTGAAGCGCTTGAAGCACCAAACCGAAACAGACCACCCCTGCGACCGCGGCCAGCGCGAGGGCCAGGGCCTTCAGCATCTCCTTCAGGATGTAGGCGTGCAGGATTCGCATGCCGACACTATCTCCGGGGCGATTTGACGCCCAAACGACCCGACACCATATCAGAAACCCGCCGCGGAAGCAATTGTTGCAGCCGGCCGTTGCAGCCGGCCGGCGACAAATGGGAATTGGCAACTCCGCCTGCCGGGTTCTATAATGCCTCCCATGCTGCGGCCGCTCTGGGGCTCACTGAAACAACTCCTCCTGCCGGTCCACTGCGCGGCGTGCGGGACCGCGTCGCCCGCCGACAGCCGCGCGCCTCTGTGCGCGGCATGCGGGCGGAACCTGGCGGAACTCATGGAAGTCCCGTATTGCCCGCTGTGCGGCCGAAATGCCGGTCCCTATACGTCGGGGCCGGACGGTTGTCTCTTTTGCCGCAACTATCCCGTGAAATTCAATGCGGCGGTGCGCGTGGGGCCGTACGAGGAGCCCCTTCGGGGCCTCATTCTTCGCTGCAAGAGCGAGCGGCGTCTTGAACTGGCCCCGTTTCTGGGCCGCCTGCTGGCGGAGCAGTTGGCTCTGGCCGCATGGGCCGATCGCGTGGACGTGATCGTGCCCGTTCCGCTGCACTGGGGCCGGCGCATGAGCCGCGGGTTCAACCAGGCGGAACTCCTGGTGCGCCAACTGCGCCGGGCGGTCGATCAGAGACCGGCCGTGAAGCGGCTCCGCCGGACGCGGCCGACGCCCCACCAGGCGGGCCTGCCCTCCAGGCAACGGCGCCAGAACGTCCGCGGCGCGTTTGCCAAGGGCTGGCTGGGCGCCGACTTCCGGGAAAAAGGCGTCCTCGTGGTGGACGACGTCATGACGAGCGGCACAACCATCGGCGAGTGCGTGCGGGTGGTCCAGGACGGCGGCGCCCGCGAGGTGTTCGTGGCGGTCGTTGCCACAGCGGACTACGACCATCCCGGGCCGTGATGAACCGGTGCGCCGGAAGTTTTCGGCAAGCGAGCCTTCCGTCCGCCTTTTTCTTTATGTGCGTACGCACGCCGGTTTATAATGCTCACTCCGGCACGATGTTACGAGGACGCCACGCATGACCCTCATCCCGTTCGGGCGAAAACTCAGGAGCCTCGGCCGGCTCCGTCACGTCGCCAGCGTCCTGACGCGCCACGGCTACGGTTGGCTGGTTGTTAACCTGCACCTGGACCGCTTCGTTCCGTTCGGCAAGCGGCTGTTACGCACTGCGCAGCGCGAAGAGGTGACGTCGAGCCCCAGCGTGGCCCGGGAGATCGCGCGCATCCTGGAGGAACTCGGGCCTACGTACGTCAAACTGGGCCAGGTCCTCGGGAGCCGGGCGGACATCATGCCGCCCGCGTTCATCGAGGAGTTCCGCAAACTCCAGGACCGCGTGAAGCCCTTTCCGACGGTCGAGGCGCGGGCGGCCATCGAGCAGGAACTCGGCGGCCCCGTCGAGCGGTTCTTCGACGACTTCGGCCCGGAACCGTTCGCGGCCGGCAGCATCGCCCAGGCCTACGGCGCCCGCACCAAGGAAGGCATGCACGTGGTCGTCAAGGTCCGCCGCCCCGGCATCCGCGACATGGTGGAGTCCGACGTCTCGATCCTGAACCGCCTGGCGGAACTTGCTGAACGCTACGTGCCGGAGTACCGGGTCCTGCGACCGGTCCTCCTGATCGAGGAGTTCGCGCAGACGGTGCGGCGCGAGATGGATTTCATCGCCGAGGCGTCCAACACGCAGCGTTTTGCCGAGGTGTTCTCCAGCAACCCCTCCATCCGCGTGCCGCGCGTCCTCTGGAACCTGACGACCGCCGGCGTGCTGACGCTGGAACGGATCGAGGGCGCGGCGATTTACAACGCCGAGGCCCTTGCGACCGCCGGCGTCGACCGCAAACGCCTTGCCGCGGTCCTCTCGGAATGTTTCATGCGCCAGTACTTCGAGTTGGGCCTCTTCCACTCCGATCCGCACTCGGGCAACCTCGTGGTCCAGGCGCCCGATGTGCTCGGCATCCTCGATTTCGGCCAGATCGGCCGCATGAGCGAGGCCGTCCGCGACAAACTCGGGACGGCCCTCGTGGCGGCCCTCCACCGCGACTTCGACATCGTCATCGACGTGCTGGACGACCTCGGGTCGCTGCCCGACGACGCGGACACCGAGCGCCTGAAGGCCGACCTGACGGCCCTCGTCGACAAGTACTCCGGGCTGCCCTTGAAGCGCGTAAACCTCAAGAACCTCTTCGAGGAACTCACCGCCGCCGCACGCCGGCACCGCGCCGTCCTGCCGCGCGACCTCGTGCTCCTCGGCAAGAGCCTCGTGACGATGGGCGGCGTGGCGCTGGACCTCGATCCGGACCTGAGCATGGTGGAGGTGGTGCGCCCCAAGGTCCAGGCCCTCGTGGCCGAGAAGGCCTCGCCGAAACACATCCTCCGCCACGCCATGACGGGCGCCTACCACCTGGCGAACCTGGCGGAGCAGGGGCCGCGAGAACTGCGGTACCTGGCCCGCAAGATCATGCGCGGGCGGCTCCAGATCGTCTTTCGGCACGAGAACCTGGAGCGGTTTATCACCGAACTGGACCGCTCCTCAAACCGCATCGCGTTTGCGATGATAGTCGCCGCAACGATCCTGGGATCCTCGATCCTCCTGCTCAGCCGGACCGGTCCGAACGTGCCGGGCACCGAGGTGCCTGTCCTGGGCCTGCTGGGCTTCATCGTCGCGGGTTTCCTCGGCGCGTGGCTGGCGTTTGCGATCCTGCGGTCGGGGCGGTTGTAGAGGGGGCCTTGAATTCCCGCTTACCCGGCGGTAAATGACAGGGCGGCCCCGTAATGGCGCCGCAGGGAAACCGTGACTTTGCAGGAGGGTGGCAATGAACCTCAGACGCCTTGTGGTTGTCGCACTGCTTGCGGGCCTGGCGGCGGCGATGTCTGCCGTGCGGCCCGGCCGCGCGGCCGGCGAGGCGGCGGCCACCATCGACACCAAGGAATCAGACTGGGACGTCTTCGTCGACAACCAGAAAGCCGGGCGGGTCCACCTGAAGACCATGGCGATCCGCGACCTCGTCATCATCGAGGAAAACTTCTCGGTGACCCTCAAGGGCAAGGAAACGAGTTTCGCCAACCAGATCGTTTACAAGACCGGCAACCCGCCGCGGCCCACCCGGGGCAAGGCGACGACTCGCCTCGGACCGTTAAAACTGATGGAAGGGACGGCCGTCTTTTCCGAGGCGTCCGTCAAGACCGAGATTTCCGGCTTTACGGATAAGGACCTGAAGCCCCTGGCGACGCCGCTGACGGAAACCAAGGACACGCCGCTGCCGCCGGGCCTCGTCCTGACGTACCCGGCGCTCATGTACTTCGCCCCAAAACTCATGCCCGACACGGGGCAGATGCCGAAGGTGGCGTACCTGGAGTTCCCCTCGGGCGTGGCGTTTCCGGAGTTCGTGTTCGCCGTCCCCGACTGCGTTCTGGTGCGCGGGCCGGTGGGGGCCGACGGTCGCGTCGAGTTCTCCCTGAGGCGCGTCTTCGCCGGCGGCAATATCGAGAACCTGGTGGCGATGACGGTCGATAAGAAGGGCGACATCACCGAGGTGCGCCTGCGACCGTTCTCGCTGCGGCCGGCATCGGCTGCGCCTGCCCCGGCGGCCGCGCCCAAGGCCGGCAAGAAGTAATTTGAAGGCAGCGAGGCGTACTACACTTCGCCCACAAAAGGCGTTGATTCACTCGCCGCATTGCCGATATAATCCGGCGTTCCGGGAGCCACCTTAGCTCAATGGTAGAGCACCGCTTTCGTAAAGCGGGGGTTTCGGGTCCGAATCCCGAAGGTGGCTCCAGTTTTTTGCGCTCCCTGCGCGGCCACTCGCCTCACGGCGCAACCGTGATGCTGACCGCCTGCTCGTCGCCCGCCCGCAGGGTCACCGGTTGGGGACGGACCAGCCGGTCGCCTTCGCGCACGGCCACCGTGTACTCGCCGGCCAGCATGTAGAAACTCGCGGGGTTGTCGGCGAGGGCCGTCACCATGCGGTCCCCCTGGCGGACCTCGACCATCGGGAACCGTCCGCTACCCGGCGCGTAGCCGCCGCCGGTCACTGTCACGATCATCCGGCCGCTGGGCACGTCGACCGTGCGGCGGAGGACCTCGCCGGCCCCGATGCGCACGTCAGGAATCTCGAAGACCTGCCCGCCGTCGAGTTGGACCCGCACCAGGTACGTCCCCTCGGCGGCCTGGAACCTTGCGGGCGACTCCGACACGGCGGCCACGATCGCGCTGCCGGCCCGCAACTGGATGACCGGCCCGCGCGGGAAGGGCCGCCCGCCGGCGGTCAGCGTCAGTTCCAGCGTGCCCGTGGCGGTGTTGATGGTATGCTCCGTGATGCCCGTCGGCGCGACCGTCACGCGGTGCTGCGGCGTCTCGGGCGACGAGCCCACGTGGGCCGACACCAAGTACGGCCCCGGCCTGAGCGGAAACTCCGCCGGGTTCTCGTTGAGGCTGACCGGCGTGAAGGCCGCGTCCTCGGCGTGGCGAACCGTGACCACCGGCCGCACGGCCGGGGCGCGGGCGCCCTCAACCACCGTCACGCGCAGTCGCGCCGTGGCAACGGGCGGCGGCGTTGCCGGCGCGGGTGCGGCGGGCGGCCCTCCGCGGCGGAAGTACGTCATACGCGGGTCCGGGCGCCCGACGAAGCACATGAAGTTGAACTCGTACCGCTGGATCATCTGCAAGGCCTGCCGCGCATCGACCTCTCGCGTAAAATCGATGAGCCAGAGGTCGCCCTGGACGACCTTCCAGTGGCCGCCGATCAGGCGGACCTCGCACCGGGCGGGGTCGAATGGGATGGCGTCTTCGCCCTCGCATGGGCCGACCGGGGCCTGCCCGCTCACGAGGTAATACGAGAGGACCCGCGTGGGGCTGCCGACGAAGCCCTGCTGGTTGAGCCCGTAATGGCGGATGATGCGGAGGGCTTGCCGTGCCTGGGCCTCGCGGTCTCCGAAATCCAGCAGCCACAGGTCGCCGCACACGACCTTCCAGTTGCCCTCGAGTTGGCGTACCTCGGTCCGGGCCGGGTCGAACGCGATGATGTCCTCGCCCGGCGCAGGCGCCGCCGAGCACGAAGCCGCCAGGATTGCCATGATTACCGCTGCCGGCAAAATGCGCAACATGAGAGGTTCCTTTCAAAGGGATACTACTATATCGACTTTGCTGCGACCGCAGAACAATGAGATTCCGTACAACCATCTGCTTGGAGGCTCACCAATGGTAAACCTTGGTCCCCGGCAAAGCCTTCCGGAGTTCCTTCAAGGCGGCGTCCGAGACCTTGGTGTTGCCGAAGTATATCTTCTTCAAACACTTGAGTTCCGCGAGTTCCTTGAGGCCGGCGTCAGTAATCCCGGTGTCGGTGAGGTCGAGCACCTGCAAGCCCTTAAGTTCCTCGAGTCCCTTGAGCCCGTCGTCCGTGATCTGGCTGCTGGTGAGGTTGAGCGTCTCTAGATCGCTGAGGTCCCTGAGGTCTCTGAGTCCAGACCCAGTGATCGCTGTCCCGCGGAGATTGAGTTGCCGCAGGTCTTTGATCTCTCTGAGTTCCTTCATGCCGGCGTCCGTAACCTTCGTCCGGGCCAGGCTGAGTTCCAGCAGGCCCTTCAGTTCCTTGAGGTCTTTCAGACCAGCGTCTGTGACCTGGGTGACTTCCAGGTCGAGCATCTCGAGGCCCTTGAGTTCCTTGAGGTGCTTCAACACGGCATCCGTGACATCGGTGGCACCTGCCAGGCTGAGTTGCCGCAGCCCCTTGAGCTCCTTGAGGTCTTCGAGGCCGGTGTCCTTGATCCAGCCGCCGCCGAGGATAAGCGTCCGCAGGCCCGCGAGTTCTTTCAGTTCCTTCACGCCACCGTCTGTGACCCTGGTGCGGTAGAGGTTGAGCATCTGCAAGCCATTGTGTGCATGGAGCTCCTTCAGGCCGGTGTCGGAGATCTCGGTGTAGCTGAGGTCAAGTTCCTGCAACCCCTTGAGTTCCTTCAGGTCCTTCAGATCGGAGTCCGTGACTTTGGTGCCGCTGAGGTGGACACTGACGACTCTGGTTACCGTGCCGCCCAACTTGAGGACCGCGTTGACGGCGTTTTCTTCCCGGACCGTTTGCGTCTGGCCGCACCCGGCAAGACCCACCGTCAGCGACAGCAGCAAGGCAATTTGGCGCATTATGGTATGGCCTCCAGGAAGGAACCTGCCGCGTGGCCCAACCGCGGCGCGGACGCCGACGCACTCATACATTTGGATTCTACTGGTTCCGGGGGCATGCCGCAAGCGCCGGGTGCCCGGAACGGCGCCTGGCCCGTCACCGCGACATGGTCACGCAACAGCGTGACCATGCCACCCGCCAATTGATCCCTGGCTGCCGCGCTACAGGTTATCGCCGAAGAGGAACGCTCTGCCGAAGCGGTCGGCGATCTCCTGGTTGGTGTAGATGAGCGGCAGGAGGAATGCCACGTTCACGTTCGGCATCTGGAGGTGGGGGGCCATGGTCTGGCGCCAGAGAGACTTGAAGGTCTGAAGTTCGTCCTGGCAGTGGATGCCCTTGGCTCGCTTGCGGTCGGCGTCGAGGGCCCTCAGCACGCACCCCGCGGCGATGGCGGCGCTCTGAATGCCGGGATAAATCCCCTCGCCTGTGGCGGCCGAGGCGAATCCGCCGGCGTCGCCGATGAGGATCGTGCGTTTGCCGACGTGGCTCTCGAACTCCAGCGCCGCCCCGGCCGGCACTGCGGCGCCTTGCGGGTTTGCCGCGGCCGTGCCGCGCGGCAGGAAGCCTTTCTCCTGAAGGCCGCCGACCCACGCGTCATAGAGCGGGCGCAACTGGCAATCCTCTGCGCCGCGCACGCCAACGCCGACGTTGACGTGCCCCTTGCCGGGAAACGCCCAGGCGTAGCCCGGCGCCCGGCCGAACCCGAGGGCGACGTTGATGGCGCCCGGTGGACACGCCCGCTGCTGCCTCGCGGTCAGCGAAACGCTCTTGGCGCAGCAGACGACCAGTTGCTGGGGTTCCCAGTAGGCCCTCAGTCCGATGGCCCCGGCGACGGTGCTGTGAACGCCGTCGGCGCCTATGAGGATGCGGCCGACGACGCGCGAGCCGCCCGCGAGGACCGCCGCCACCGCCTGCTCGCCGCTCTCGATGGCGACGACCCGTTTGCCCAGGATTGCCTTGGCGCCGGCCTTCACGGCTTGGCGTAGGAGTTGGGCGTCGAGCGCCTCGCGCCGGACAATAAAACCGGACGTGGCGCGCGATGAGAATTCGGCCGATTGCTTCAAATCCGGCGAATGAAAAACGAGGCGCCGGAACGGGGCGGCCTTGATCGTGCGGCGGACGGCATCCAGGAAGGGGAACTCGCGGACGGCCTTGGTGCTCACCCAGCCGCCGCAGGTCTTGGGGCGCGGGAACTTCGCGCCGTCGATGAGGGCCACGGTTGCACCGGCGTCGGCGAGGAACTTTGCGGCACAGGCGCCCGAGGGGCCGGCGCCGACCACGACGACGTCGTACTGATTCGATGATTTCATGGCGAGAACCGCAAATGCGTCGGCCGCCCGGCCCTCCTACTTCTGAATGCGTTCAAACTCTTTCAGCAGCGCCTTTTCGGCCTCCTGGTACCTGGCGAACGTCTCTTCCAGGCGCTTCTGCATCCCCTGGAGGATCTCGGGGTTGACGGCGACGCCTTCTTTGTTGGCGTCGATCATGGTCTGGAGGGTGTCGGCGCAGGTCTGGATGTCGGTGGCCGCATGGGCGAACGCGCGGGCCGAGTCGTAGAGGTTCAGCGACTCGACCTCTTTCTTGTCGGGCGTGGCGAAGAGCCGCCACGGGGCGCGGCGGACCTCCTTCGAGAGGGCCAGCAGGTGATCGCTCGTCTCGCGGAAGTTCTGGAGCGAGGTCGCAATGTTGCTCCGGTTGGTCGAGATGAGGGCCTTGGCGTCGCCGGCAATGACCTTGAAGTCCGCCAGGGCCGTCTTGACGTCGGCGCTGGCGGCGCGGACGTTGGCAACGATAGCGGCGGCTTCCTTGTCGACGTTCTCGACGGCGCTATGGGCGTGGACGATGGTCTGATGGATTTCGTCGCGGTTCTCGGTCACGATGGCCTGGAGGTTCTGGGCGGTGGCGACGACGTGCTCCGTGGCGCCCTTGGTGTTGGCGATGGCGGTTTTTACGTTTTCGCGGTTCTCGTCCAGCATTTCTTTCATTTCCGCGACGGTCTCTTTGGCCTTCTTCGTCCCTTCGGCCAGGTTATCGCCGGCAACCTTGACCTTCTCGATGATGCCGGGCAGGTCGGTCTTCAGGCCGGTGGCGACGACGCGGACGCTCTCGATGATTTCGCCGACGCTCTGACGTTCCTTGTCGCCGATGCCAACCTCGCCTGCCGCGCCCGCAAAGGCCGACGCCTCGCCGCCCATGATGAAATCGGTCGCCTTCTCGCCGATGCCGACGTCCTCAATGTTGATCACCGCCGACTGGCCCACCAGCGCCTGGCTGATCAGGATGCGGGCGTCCTTGTGGATCACGTACTCTTTCGGCAGCGACACGGTCACCTCGACCATGTAGCACATCGGCCGCTTATCGCCCACCGGGCAGGGCGACTCGACCAGTTGCGTCTTCTCGACGCGCCCGATGGGGTGCCCGGCCAGGAGGACCGGGTTGCCGATCTTGACGTTCGGGGCCGCCTTGAAGCGGACGTTGACCGCCTGCGTCTCCAGGGTCCAGGTATCCCAGCCTCCCACCAGGACGAGGACGGCGATGGTCGCGGCCAAGGCCGCCAGCAGGAACGCCCCGGCGACCACGCGATTGCGAGCACTATGTTGAGGCATACGCTACTCCTTCACACGGCGGGAACCGGCGACCGGGCCCCGGCCAGCGGATAACGGCGGTCAGTCACTGTCCGCCCCCAGCAAGTCCGTCAGGTAATCGGTCTTCGAGACGCGCAGCGGGATCGGCCCGTCAGCCAGCCCCTCGACGAACTGCCGCACGCGCGGGTCCGTGGGGTGGCTGAATTCCTCGGGCGGCCCGACGGCGATGAACTCGCCGTTGTAAAGCATCGCCACGCGGTCGGCGATGCGCAGCGCGCTCTTCATGTCGTGCGTCACAACGATGCTCGTGACGCTCAACTTGTTCCTCAAGTCGATCACCAACTGGTCGATGACGCTGGTGGCGATCGGGTCCAGGCCGGCGCTGGGCTCATCGTAGAAGACGATCTCGGGGTCCAGCGCGATCGCGCGGGCCAGGCCCACGCGTTTGCGCATACCGCCCGAGATCTGCGCGGGGCTCAGGTCCTCAAAGTCCCGAAGGCCCACCAGTTCCAGTTTCATCTTCACGATCATGCTGATGATCTTCTCGTCCAGGTCGGTGTGCTCCCGCAGAGGCAGGGCCACGTTCTCGCCGACCGTCATGGACGAGTAGAGCGCCCCCGACTGGAAGAGGATGCCGAAGCGGCGGCGGATGCGGTCAAGGCGCTTGGCCGACGCGCAGCAGGCGTCCTCGCCGCCGATGTAGACGTGGCCCGCGTCGGGGGCGTACTCGCCGATGATCGTCCTCAGGAGCGTCGACTTGCCGCAACCCGAGCCGCCGATGATGACCAGCGTTTCGCCGCGCGGCACGCACAGGTTGATGTCCTTCAGGACCTGGCGTCCGTCGAAGAATTTCTGCACGCCGCGCAGTTCAAGAATCGGTTCGTCGGTTGTCGACATCGCACACCCTGGGCGCCGGGAATCCCGGCGCTAACGCAAATGCCCCGCTGCTTCGTACGTGTTCAGCGCTGTCATTCTGAGGCCCCGTTTACGGGGCCGAAGAATCTCGCTGTTCGGGCGGCCGAGATTCTTCGCTCGCTCTCGCTCGCTCTCGCTCGCTCAGAATGACAATTCTTGCCTGGCACGCCAAACACGTACGCCGCTTCCGCAGCGGGCTCCAACGGCAACAGTCGCTACCACAAGAAGTAGAACGCCGCCGTAAACGCGCAGTCGGCGGCGATAATGGCGAAGATCGAGAGGACGACGCTGCGCGTGGTGGCGCGGCCGACGCCGCCCGCCCCGCCCGCCACGCCCAGCCCCTCGTAGCACGAGATGAGCACCAGGATGAATCCGAAGATGCCGCTCTTGATGAGGCCCGTCAGGACGTCCTTCACCAGGAGGCCCGAGATGACCGTGTGGTAGTATTCCCAGGGGTCGCGCCTCAGGATAAAGTGGTCGACGATGCCGCCGCCGGCCGTCCCGACGATATCGGCGATGATTGTCAGCGAGACCGTCATCAGGATGGCGGCGATGACGCGCGGCACGACGAGAAACCGGATGGGGTGGATGGCGCTGGTGCGCATGGCCGCGATTTCCTCGCCGACGACCATGGTGCCCAATTCGGCCGCGATAGCCGCCCCGGCGAAGCCCGTCAGCACGATTGCGCAGAGGAGCGGCCCGAGTTCACGGAAGATGGCGATCGAGACGATCGTGGCCACCTTGTCCAACTGGCCGTAGTCGGCCAGGACGGGCGCCAGTTGAAACGCCAGGATCATGCCGACGAAGGTCTGTACGAGGACGATGATGGGAATGGCCCGCACACCCAAGCGGACCATCTGGAAGAACGTTTCGTCGGCCTTGATGCGGGGCCGGACGACCAAGCCCAGGACGAGGAACTTCAAGGTATCCAGCGCAAGATACCCCAGGCCGCCCAGGTAGGCCAGCAAGCCTTCTCCCTGGGAGCCGACGCGTTCCAGCAGGCGCACCAGCGGCGCGACGCTCACGCTTGGAGGGCCTCCTCGACGCTGGCGGCGGTCGTAAAAATGGAGTCGAGGCGGGCGATCTCGAACACGCCGCGGACCCGCTGGTTCATGCCCGCCAGGATCAGACGCCCGCGATAGCGCTGGATGGTCTGCATCGCTTCGACCAGGGTCGCAACGCCGCTGGAATCGACGTAGCGGGTCTCGGTCAGGTCCAAGACCACGCGCAAGGGTTTTGATTCAGCGATCTTGCGCAGCGATTCCCGAAGCGCGGGGGACGAGAAGACCGTCACTTCGCCCTTTGCGGTGACGACAACGCCTCCCGCCTCCTGGCGGGTCCCGATCTCAAGGCCCGAACTGGGGTTAAGCCGCGAACTCATGCGTAAGACTCCGTCCGATTGATCCGCCCCTCGGGTGCTACTTGGCCTTTTGCTGCTCGTCCCACCACTGGCGCCACTTGGCGATGACCGCCGCCCGGTCCTCGGCCTTGATGAGGCGGCGGTCGAAATCCTGTCCGGTCAACTGGTGGAGGCCAACGGCCGCCATGAAACTGACCCCCTCGTCCTGGGCGTCCAGCAGGTTGATGAGTTCCGGAACCATCGACCGGTCGCCCGCCCGGACCGTCTCGGCGATGGCGGCAACCTGGACCCGCGGGTTGTCGGTGCGGAGTTGTTCCAGGCGAACCTCGCGGGCCGTGCACCCCGCAGCCAGGACCGTCAGGACCACCGCGCAGACTGCACCCGGATGTCTCACAAGGCCGATTCCGATTACCGCGTCACCGCCCCACTTTAGCAAGGCCAGTCAATGACCGATTATATACTGCGCAGGGGGGCCTGCCAAGCAAATTGAACGAACTGCGCCGCCACAATAGCGCTGTCAACAATTGCTGACCGAAATCGCCCGGAATTGCTGTGCCCAGAAGGCTAATGTCGAGTTTTGATTGCAGGTGCGACCGTTCCGGGGTACACTCCCTGAGAATGTGGCAAGAATTACCAGAATTGTCTTGCAACGTTTAGTAAGGCTTGATAGGGTTCCTGATGTCGGAAGATAACGAGAGAGGAATCGGCGAGTACCTAACTGTTGGGGCCGCCGCGGAGTTTTTGGGTGTGTCGCGGTCCACACTTCGGAATTGGGATCGGGCCGGGAAGTTGAAGGCGGTTAGACACCCCATCAACGGTTACAGGTTATACCGAAGAGGAACTTTGAATGCGTTGCTAAAGAGCATAATTGGGAAAGAGGATTCCATTGCTGGGAATACAGACTAAAGAGGATCGGCTTGCGGCACTTGCAGATGCCAAGTTAAGGGGCGGGTACTACACCCCAGCCTCTATCGCTCAGTGGCTCTGTGCTTGGTGCATCCGGGACAAGGGGGATAGCGTTCTCGAACCAAGTTGTGGTGACGGGGCTTTCATGGAGGCCGCAGCCAAACGGCTGAGCGATTTGGGAGCAAACGCTGATCAAGTAGTGAGCCAACTTTGCGGTGTTGAACTTCAGCGCGGCGAGGCTGTAAGGGGGGCACTACGCATCCAACCCATTACCGGGAAGAAAGCCGGAAGGTGCTTCTATTGTGGCGATTTTTTTGATTGGCACAGTCGAAATCCGCTAGACAGGTTCAGGTGTGTTGTTGGCAATCCGCCGTTTATAAGGTACCAGAATTTTCCGGAGCCAGCGAGAAGCACGGCAATGGGGTTGATGGAGGGCTTGGGACTTCGGGCCAACAGGCTAACCAACATATGGGTGCCGTTCGTGGTCGCCAGCACCGAATCCCTTGAGACCGGTGGCAGATTGGCAATGGTATTGCCAGCCGAGCTGCTCCAGGTATCCTACGCCGCTCAGTTGCGCTCCTATCTAGTTGACAGTTTCAGCTCGATTACGGTGGTAACGTGCAATGAGTTGTTTTTTGAAGATGCCGAACAGGAAGTGGTGCTGGTCTTGGCTGAGGGAAAGGTGCAATGTTCGCCTACGGGAAAGGCTTGTGCCGTCCGAATGTTGCAGTTTGATCGGATTAGCGATGTTCTGAGTGCAAATTGCACAGCAACGTGGCCGAGGAACGGCCAGAAATCGATTCGGCACGAGAGCGAAAAATGGCTTAAGTACTTCCTGTCCTCGGCACAAATTGGACTGCTGCGCGCGTTAAGGGAATCCGGCGCAGTTGCGGAACTTGGGGACCACGCCACGGTTGATGTCGGAGTTGTTACTGGTAACAACGACTTCTTCGTGGTGGACAAGCCAACACTGGATCAATGGGGTATAGCAGAATACTCAGTTCGCCTGGTTGGCAGATCCTCTCATCTGAGGGGGGCTATTATAGACCCTCGAGATTGGAAACGGCTAAGTGCTGAGGGGCAACGAGTTCACCTTCTGGCAGTCAAGCAGGAGGGGAATGGTTCCCTATCCAACGCGTGGCACAGGTACGTTGAGTGGGGTGAGAAGGCGGGCGTGAACAAGGGGTACAAGTGTTCGATTAGGAAACCTTGGTATGCGGTGCCAGCCGTTTGGAGCCCGGACTGTTTCATCTTCCGACAAATACACGATTTCCCTCGGGCGGTCGTGAACAAGGCGGATGCTACCTCAACCGACACAATTCACAGGATGCGTTGCAGGGTTCCAGCCTGTCTCCTCGTGAGTTCGCTCTATACGTACTTGACCGCGGCTTCGGCGGAGATTGAAGGCAGGAGCTATGGCGGAGGTGTCTTGGAACTTGAGCCAACCGAAGCCGAAAGCCTGCTTGTGCCCAAGCAACTGTGCCAGGGCATGCCAGTTGAAGAGATAGACAAGTGCGTTCGGGAAGGAGGTTTGGCCGGTGTTCTTGCGGAGAATGACCGTTTGGTCTTAAGGCGAGGGCTTGGGCTGAGCGAAAGGGATTGCGGTATGCTGAAGTCTGCCTGGGAAAAAATGATGAATCGCAGGACATCGCGCAGGCGCAGAAGGTCGTGATTTAGTTGTGCGGTGGCAGGCCCTTATAGCGGTCGAGATAGATGCGATGGATTGTATCCGAAAATGTTTCTATGCGGAGTGGAGATGACTTCGGGGGCCAGTCGGATAAAATTACGCCATCGCTCGGATCCCAAACAATCAAAGAGACGACCTCGGCTGTGTGTGGATTGTCAATCGGCGAGAACCGGCCAGAGAGTCGCTCAAGACAGCCTGTTAGTGATTCCTTCTGTGGGGATACAAGCGTAGGCGCCGGGATAACGACCATGAAAGCCATGATCGCATACGGAAACCTGGTGTGCACATTCGTGGCTTCTGTGCCGAGGTCGTTGATCATATTCTGGTAGTTCTTCTGTACGCTCTTGGCATCGTTTAGTGTCTTACCGTCAAAGACGAAGCGGGGGCCATCGGGACGATAACACACGTCATAATTCTGGGGCCTGATGCCCCCTATTACTCTGCATTCGCCTATTTCGACGCAGTCAACACCCCTGGCATCTAGGTGATTCTTATTAGGCCGACGAGTGGGGACTCCGCCCAGCATCGCGGCAAGAGCCTGGCCAACCTTGTCATTGAAGATCTTGCCAAAATCCATTCCGTCCTTCTTTGTGAAGGCGGACGCGTGGTCTCCCTTCTTCTGGCGGCTAGATGTGAGCCAAGCCTGACCCCAAGGCTGGAGTTCGTCGGGCCGGATAATGATATCCGGCATTGGCTGAAGCTGTGCCACAAGTGGCCTCCTTAAGCCAAGTCACTGCCAGTCGCGCTCTCTTATCCACCCTGCACGTCTGCGGCGAGACCTCTTGACGATGGTGATCTTATACGCCGATTCGCCTTTGAATGCAAGTTGGCAATTCGCGAGGGTGTTCCGCGGGCACGAACTGCGGCTGCGAACCGTTGCTATTGGCCCGCGAATCTGCTATCTTGACTTGGCGGCCCGCGTTCCCCGGGCTTACAGGGGTTTCCATGAGTCTGGGCAAGAGCATTCGGCGGACGTTCTGGAAAGGCCTGGCGGCCCTGTTGCCGGCCCTCCTGACGATCATCGTCCTGTCGTTCGGCCTGTCGCTGGTTTACAGTTACGGCGGCGAGCAGGTCAACTCGATCATCATCGCCCTGACGGCGTGGGCTCGCGGCATGGACCCCGCCGACGTCCGCACGTGGTACGAGAACCACTGGCTCCAGTGGGTCGGAGTGGTGGTGGCGGTCGTCGGCCTGTGCGCTTTGGCCTACCTGGTGGGGACGTTCCTCGGCGCGCGGTTCGTGCGGTTCATCGAGCGGTCGTTGATGCGGTTGCCCCTGGCGAAGAACATTTACCCCGGGGCCAAGCAGGTCTCGGAGTTCTTCTTCTCGGAGCGCAAAGTCGACTTCAGCCGCGTCGTGGCCATCGAGTTCCCCCGCAAGGGAATGTGGATGGCCGGCTTCGTGACGGGCAAAGGCTTCCAGGCGCTCAGCCGGAAGTCGGGGCAGGAACTCCTCTCGGTCTTCGTGCCGTTCTCGCCCGTGCCGGTGACGGGCTACACGGTCATGGTCTCGAAGGAAGATGTGGTGGACCTGCCCATCACGGTGGACGAGGCGTTCCAGTACATGCTCTCGGCGGGCGTCATCATGCCGCAGGCCGAGCGCCCCCAGTTGCTCCAGGGGATGGCCGAACCCCCGGCCCCGACCGTGCCGGGCAAGAACGATCTTTGAAAGGAGTCGCCATGTACGTCGGACGTATCGTCGCCGTCGGCCGCACTCCCCAGGGCAAGAACGCCGTACTCTACCGCGTTTCGTCCCGCTCGTTCCCGAACCGGCGGACCGTGAAGACCTCGCGCGGCATGGCGGTCGTGCCTATTGAGGGGCACGAAAAGGACATCTTCAAGAACCCCTACATCGCCTACAACGCCGTGCGCGTGGCCACGAACCCGGCGGGCGAGATCGTCGGCGTTGCCACCAACGGCTCTCAGACCGACCCGATCACCGAGAAGATCGCCTCCGGCATGAGCATCCGCGACGCCATGGTCGAATCGCTCGTGGTCCTGGACTACGAGAAGGACGATTTTAGCACGCCCAGGATCGCCGTTGCCGTCGCCCGTAGCGGGGGCGAGGGCTGGTGCGGCATTGCCCGCAAGGACGCCATTATTGTGCGGGCGTTCCCGCTGTCCTCCGGCGAGGCGTTCTACTTCGCCACCTACGAAGTCAACGAGCCGCGCATGGACCTCGTCAGCCCCTTCCGTGCCGCCACGGCCGACGAGGCCGCCCAGTGGGCGGTCGACGGCGGCAAGTTCGCCGACCTCGAAAAGCCCGTCTGCTCAGCCGCCGCCGTCGCCACCGACGCGGGCTTCGATATGGCAGGCTTCACTGTCGGGGCGTAATCTGGGGAGGTCACGATGCGCCAATCGTTCATCCGGCCGGTTCTTGTGAGTGTGCTTTCGACCCTGGTCGCTGCTGTCTCCTGGGCCGCCGCCCCCGTGCCCGCCTCCGGCGTGCCGCCCGCGCGGCTGGAGAAACTGACCCAGGGCATCAACCTCTCGCACTGGTTCGGCCAGGGCCCGCGGGGGTATCCGCGGCAGCACTTGGAGTCCTACAACACCGCCGCCGACATGGCGCTCATCAAGTCGCTGGGGTTCCGGCACGTCCGCTGGACGTTCAACGAGGCGACGGTCGTCCTGAACGACAAGCCCGGCGAACCCGACCCCGAGAAACTCAAAGTTTTCGACGCCGCCCTCGACATGATGCTGGCGGCCGGCCTGGCGGTGATCGTCGATTTTCACCCCGAGGACGACTATAAGCACGCGGTCGAGAAAAACGACGCCGCGGTCGATAACTTCGTCTCCATGTGGCGGGCGCTCGCCAAACGCCTCTCGTCGCGCGACCCGGAGCGGGTCTTCTTCGAGGTCATGAACGAGCCGGTCATGAGCGATGCCGCCCGCTGGAACGCCATCCAGAAGAGGGTCCTGGCGGCGATGCGCGAGAGCGCCCCGCACCACACGCTCATCGCCGGCGGGCCGCTGTGGTCCGGTCCCGACCAACTCGTCAGGATGGAGGTCGTCGCCGACCCCAACGTCGTCTACAACTTCCACTGCTACGAACCGTTCAAGTTCACGCACCAGGGCGCCAACTGGGCGGGCGAGTGGGTCAAGGGCCTCAAGAACGCCCCGTACCCCTCCAGCCCCGATGCCATCGCCAATGTCCTGGCCGACCTGCCCGATGATAAGGCCCGCCAGAACATGATCCAGTACGGCAAGGAGAACTGGAACGCCGAGAAACTCGATGCCGTGATCGCCCGCGCCGCCGCGTGGGGCAAGAAGAACGGCGTTCCCCTGACGTGCAACGAGTTCGGCGTCTACCGCACCGCCCCTGCGGCCGACCGCAACCGCTGCATCGAGGACATCCGCAAGGCCTTCGAGAAGTACGGCATCGGCTGGGCCATGTGGGACTACGCCGGCGGCTTTGCCGTCGCGCCCGGCAAGCCCGGCCAGCGCAAGGCCGACCCCGACACCGTCAAGGCCCTCGGCCTGACCGTGCCGAAGTAGCAATGTGGCACGGCTGGCTTGTCCAGCCGTGGTGAAGGCCGGCGACGTGCCCCACGGCTGGACAAGCCAGCCGTGCCACAGCCGCCGTAACTGCCTTGCGGCGAGACGGTTCAATCCTCCGATGAGGCTTAACGCACTCTATGCGACGGGGGCCGTCCTCTGCGCCCTCTCCGCGGCCGCGCACGCCGCCGAGTACCGCGAGACGTTCACCCTCCGCGAGCCGCTCGGCCAGACGTGGACCGATGAACTCGTCCACCATGACCTCGCAATCCCGCAGCCCAAGGTCGGGGCCGCAGCGATTGCGCTGGCCGATGCCGCGGGCAACCCGGTTCCCGTCCAGGTCGAGGCCCTCGAGAGCAAGCCCGACGGCGTCTGCCGCGCGCGGCTGTGGCTGAAGACGACGCTCCCGGCCGGCCAGTCGGTCTCTTACACCGTCACCTGGAACGCCGACGGCC
>JAPLMO010000442.1 GCA_026386995.1 Planctomycetota bacterium
GCCGCGAGGCCCGCTCTGGCGCCGTGGCTCCGTACGTGTTTAGCGTGCCAAGCACAACTTGTCATTCTGAGCGAGCGAGAGCGAGCGAAGAATCTCGGCCGTCCGAACGGCGAGATTCTTCGGCCCCGTAAACGGAGCCTCAGAATGACAGCGCTAAACACGTACGTGGCTCCGTCGGGCCGTCATGGATGTTGGGAACCAAGGAGGGCGTAAAATGACGATCTCCATCGCACGATGTGCCCTGTGGGTTTTTGCGGCGGCAACGGTTGCGGCCGCAGTTCTCCTGGCGACGGGCCCCGAGGCCGGCCCGGCCTGGGCTCAGGCCCAGGTGGAGGTGGAGGCCGTGGCGCCTCCACCACCCCAACGGGCCAAGGGGGGCGGAATATTCATTGGGCGGCCCAAGGCGGCCGGGGAAACCCTCGATGACTCTCCCAAGGCCGCTCCGGGCGCGGCAACCGGCGACACGGCTGTTACGGTCCAGGGCGACCGCCTGCACGGCACGGTTGTCGCCGCCGAGCAGGACGGCAAGTTGCGGCTCACGGCGCCCCAGTTCGAGAGCGAGGTCCAGGTTCTCGTCTCCGCTCTGGATAGTGTCAGCCTGTCCGGATCCGACAAGGAACCGGGCGGTGACGAGGTGATCCTGGCGAACGGGGACCGCATTGCCGGCGAACTGGCTGCCATCGACGCCGACGCCGTCCAGATCGAAACGAAGGCCGCCGGGCGCCTCAAGATCAGCCTGCGCGTCGTCCGCACCGTCGCCATCGGCCGAGGCGCCGGCATCCTTGTGGAAAGCAATTTCGCCTCCGGTACCATGGAGCCGTGGATTAACCGCGGCGGCGCCTGGTCCATCGCGGACGGGGCCCTGGTATGCCGCAACCGCGGCAACAGTAATTCCGGGGCCATCTATGTCAAACTGGACCAGACCGAGGCCGTTACGCTGGTGGCCAAAGTGCAGGCGACCGAAGGGATGCCCTTCACATGTTACGCCACCGTTTTCGCCGACACCATCGAAGGAAACCCCAGTTCGGGACGCTTCGGACGTAACAGCCTTATGGTAATGTTCCAACAGAGCGAGTTTTACCTGAACAGCGTCCAGGGCGGCAGCAGCAATCAGATCGCCAACCAGTCATTCGGACGCAACTTGCAGCAGGGAACGATTCGGCTGGCTTACGATCCGGCGACCGCCAAGGCCCGGGTATGGCTCGACGCCACCGAACTCGGCCAGTATGACGTACCGGGCAAACTGACCCGCGGCCAGTACGTGATCTTCAACTCGCAGTACTCCTCCAAAATCGATCACTTAGCGGTGCTTCGCGGCGTGGTGGCGCCCGGGGGCGATGACCTGAGTTCGGGAGGCCCCGCCGTGGACGCCACGGTCGTGGAGTTTGCCAACAAGGATCGCGTCTCGGTGACCGCGATTAACCTGGCCGAGGGGCAGTTTACGTGCCAGGGACCGTACGGCGAACTGAAATGTCCGATTGCGAACGTGGGACGGGTCCAGTTCGGCAAGAAGAGTCAGGAAGAGCCGCGCCGGCAAAAAAATGACGTCCGCGTCACATTGACCTCCGGGCGTATGACGCTCCAGTTCGACCGCCTGACGGCCGATGCCCTCGTCGGCCGCTCGCCGTACTTCGGCGAAATCAAACTCCGCCGCAGCGCCGTCAAAGAGATCAAGTTCAACCTCTATCGGTGACAGGAGGCCTCCTGCGATGAAACGACTGGTGATCCTATGGCTGGCCGCCGGTGTGGTAGCGGTCGGGGATGCGGTGGCTGGAGAAGCGGTTCCGCCGGCGCCCCGGACCGTGGTAACGGTGTCCCTGGAGGCGGTAATCGAACCTCTAGTTCGAGAACTCGGGGCCGATTCCTACGAAACCCGTGAGCATGCCACCGAAATGCTGCGTCAGATCGGCGCCCCTGCGGCGGCTGCCCTCGAAAAAGCCGCCCAGAGCGATGACCCGGAGGTCCATGTGCGGGTCTCGCAACTGCTGGCCGACATTCGCCTGGGCATCGGCCCAGACTGGCCATCGGAAATCGCTGTACTGGTCCGCCACTATACGCAGTTGGAAAACAACGAGCGTCAGCAGGCCCTCGGCCGAATCGGCCAGGCCCTCGGAGCCAGGGCCATACCTTTTCTCGTGCAGCGGCTGGTCTCCGACGATGACAACGAAGCCCAGTATGCGTTTTATAGCCTTCAACGGTTCGGGCCCGATGAGGCCCGGCAGGTCCTGACGATGATCAAGGAACCCGCAGGCGCCTGGCCGTCGAAAGCGGTGTCCTGGGCCCGGGCCCGCTTGGGCGAGTCGCTGATGGCGCCGCCGTTTACTGCGGTCGGTCAGCAGAACCCGCCTCCCGCCCGTGAGGCGGTCGAAGCGGGGATTAAGCGGCTGCAGGCGGACCTCAGGGCACATAAGTACGCGGAGACCGTTGCGGCCGCATGTGAATTGGCCAAGGCGGCGCCAGATGATCCGCGATTTGTCTACCTGGAGGCCGAGGCCCTTATGGCCCTCGGAAAAATCGACGAGGCCAAGACGCTGTACGAACGAGCCCTTGCCATGAACTCCGACACCGAGCCGCCCCATGCGGCAGCGGCCTTGATGCTTGAGGAGATGGGCCGGCGCCGCCTCGCCGCCCAGGAGTGGGAGGCGATCTTGAAAATTCCACCGGCGGATAGCGTGTGCGATGTTAACGCCAATTTGCATCTTGGCTACCTGTACCTGGCGTGTGGAGTGTTTGACAAGGCGGGGACGTCGCTGAAGTCGGCCTCCGACCTCCTGGCCAAGGCCCGCGAAGCGGGCCGGCCGTTCACGCTGACCGGTGGCACGGAGGACGAACTGCGAATGACGGCCCAGAGGCATCTCCGCAGGGTGCCGGCGCCTGGCGCGAGCCGCACCCTTCAGATCGAGGATGAACTCGGGGAGGACGAGATCGGGCTGGCCGTCGAGGCGGTGGTCAAGGAAGGCAAGGCGGAGGAACTCCGGAGCGACCTCGCCGCCGCCGAAGCCATACTCTCCGTTGACGTTCAGCCGCGCGATCTGCGGCTGTTCGACAAGGCGGGTGGGGCGCTGCGGTTCGACCCAGGGGCGAAGGAACTCGCCATCGTGGTGGCCGGGATTCCCTGCGCGAAACCGGTTCCATTCAACCCCAAAGCCGCTGACGGAAACGTCCGCGTAGCCGTTGAGTCTATCGACTGTTATTATCTTTATGACATTAATGTGAAAACCGGAGAGGCCCGGCCGGCGGCTCGCTACGAGATGGACTACAAGGTTTCGGTGAAGCCGGGCCCGATCCTGCTGGCTGCGCCTGATGTCATGGTCACGATCAACGGCAAGCGGTACGAGTGGGACGCGGTCCAGAAAGGCGTGGTTTTCGACTGCCTTCCGAACGAGTGGAGCGTTGTTGTGGAAGCCCCCTTGCCGTCGGGCGGCCGCCTGTCGGGCCGTCTGAAGATTGACGCCCGCACCCCACTGTCAGAGCCGCAGAATCCTGCGGCAAGGCCCGGCCGCTCTTGAGACGGCCCCGGAGGACGGATAACGCCAGGATCGAACCGATGAGGGTGTTTCTCTTCTACTCAGTCACTCTTTTGTGCCGTGATAACCGTCGTCCCTACGTTCGCCGGCATCGGCCTGGCGCGTAACTTCGAGAACCCCGCGCCGCGGATGCGCGCGACCATCTCGGGCAGCGAGAACGCCCCCACCATCACGTTAAAGAGCGCCGGGATAAGCGGCCCGGTCTTCGCGGCGTTCATCAGGAAGTCCTGGACGATCAGGAGGCCCCCCGGCACGAGCGACCGGCGGGCCTTCGCCAGTTTCATCTCGGCCTTGTCGTTGGCCCCGTGCATAATGTTCGAGAGGAGCACGACGTCGTTGCCCTCGCCAAAATCGTTCTTGTCCCAGTCGCCGACGACCGTATCAACGCGGCCGCGCATGCCCAGATGCGCGATCGTCTCGCGGGCGATCTTGACCGTCTCGGGCAGGTCGAAGACGGTCGCCCTGAGGCCCTGGTTCCGCTCGCAGAGGGCCATGGAGTACGAGCCCGGCCCGCCGCCGATGTCCATGAGCCTGTGCCGCCCTCGGACGCTGACGCGCTCGGCCAGCCACGCCGCGCGGCCGGCCATCGCCATGTTGTGCATCGCCAGGATGAAATCGCGGTGCGAACGGATCACCCCCGCGCCTTCGCCCTCCACGTAACGCCACTTGCCCCGCTTGCCGCGCACAACAGACTCCAGGTCATTCCAGAACGACCAGACGTTGCCGCTGTGGGCGAGCGTGTTGCCCTGATAGAAGGGGGCGCCGGAAACGAGCGTTGCGGCGGCCTTGGGCGTCAGTTGCCACACTTTGCCGCCCGCGCGCCGCACAAGGCCCAGCGCCGCCAGCGGGGGGAGCATCCTCCCGACCATGGCGGCATCGAGTTTGCGGTCGCGTGCGACGACCACGGCCGTCGCGCGGCCGGCCGCCAGACGCTCGAAGACCCCAACGGCGTGAGCAACTTGCACCAGGCGGCTGACGCGGTAGGTCCACGAAAGGTCGATCACTTCGTTGGCCCAGCGGACTTCTCTGCCGGCACGTCTGAAGATCATCGGCGTGGTTCCTTCGATTACCCTCCCCGCGCAATCTTACCGCGCGCCGGCGCAAGGATCCTGGCGACCCTGGCTCATTACCCGCGCATCGGCACGGCGGACCAGCCGGCCATGAGGTCGATGAGGGCGGCGAAGTCTTCGTCGCCGCGGTTGAGGTTCTTGGCCGACACGAGCATCTGACGGACCTGGCTTGTCAGCGGCACCGGCACGTCCATCTGCCGCGCCAGGTCCATCGCAAGGTTCACGTCCTTGAGCATGTGCTTCAGGAGGAAACTCGGCCGCCCGCCGGGGTTGACCACCGTCTGCTCGGCGTAGCGGAAGAGTTGCGAGTCGAGCGGCCCGACCTTCAGGACGTCCATCATCGTCTCGAACTGGATGCCGGTCTTGCGGGCCAGGACGAAGTACTCCGCGAACACCTGCGTCATCGTGGCCATCACGAGGTTCAGCGCCAACTTCAGGGTCGACGCCTTGCCGATCTCGCCGATGTAGTGGATGTCGGAGGCCATGGCCTTCAGCACCGGCTCGGCCTTGGCGAAGTCGTCGCGGTTGCCGCCCACGAGCATCTGCAGTTTTCCCTCGCGGGCCGCCTGGACGCTGCGCATGACGGGCGCCTCGATGTACCGCACGGAGATGCTCCGCAGGGCCGTGGCGGCGCGGAAACTCATCGCCGGGCTGGTCGTGGAGCAGTTCACGAGGACCGCCCCGCGCTTCAGGCCCCGGCTCAGGCCGTTCTCGCCAAACAGGACGCTGTCCAGCGCCGTGTCGTCGGCGACCATGACGATCACGAAATCGGCGCCGCGCGCGGCATCGGTGGCCGTGGCCGCGCGGCCGGCCCCCGCAGCAGCCAGCGGCTCGGCCTTGTCGGCCGTGCGGGTCCAGACCCGCAACGGAAAGCCCGCCTTGAGCACGGTGGCGGCCATCGGCGCGCCCATCAGCCCGAGGCCCACGAAACCGACCTTCACCCGCTTCTTCGCCATCGAGGTTCTCCTTCGTTCCGATTGCGGCATCGGTCTCATTCCACGACAATCGCTAGCGCAGCGCCGCACTTGCCGCAGGCGGCCCCGCGCAGGTTCGTTGAAAGCACCGTCAGGCCCGTCCGCCGCACGACCGCCTCGCCGCACGACGGGCACACCGTGTCCGCGCTGCCGGCCACGTTGCCGGCGTAGACGTACCTCAGGCCCGCCTCGCGGCCGATGCGCACGGCCCGGTCGATCGTCTACAGCGGCGTCGGCGGCGGCTCGGTCATCTCGAAATCCGGATGATACCGCGACACGTGCCACGCCAGGTCCGGCGAGATCGACGCGAGAAACCCCGCGATCCCCCGGAGGTCGTCGTCCGCGTCGTTCCAGCCGGTCACCAGGAGCGTCGTCACTTCCACGTGGACGCCCGCCCCGTGCAGGCGGCGGATCGATTCCTTGACGGGCTCGATGCGGCCCCTGCAGACCTTGCGGTAGAACTCGTCGCGCCAGGCCTTCAGGTCGACGTTGGCGGCGTCGAGCCATCCGGCCATTTCCGTGATCGCCTCGGGCGTCATGAAGCCGTTGGTCACGAAGACGTTCTTCAGGCCAGCGAGCCTGGCCGCCGCGCCCGTGTCGCGGGCGTACTCAAAGAATATCGTCGGCTCGGTATAGGTATATGATATCGACTCGCACCCGGCCCGCTTCGCGGCGGCCACCAGGTCTTCCGGCGCCGCGTCCTGGCCGGGAATCTCGCCATCGGCCTTCCGCGGGTACTGCGAAATCTCCCAGTTCTGGCAGAACCCGCACTGAAAATTGCACCCCGCCGCCGCAATCGAGTACGATGTGCTGCCGGGCAGAAAATGATGGAGCGGCTTTTTCTCGATCGGGTCCACGTGCTGCGCGATGACCCGGCCGTAGACCAGCGTCTCCAGGCGCCCCCCGACGTTCTCACGCACGCGGCACACGCCGCGCTTCCCAGCGGCGATGTGGCAGCGGTGTGCGCACAGGAAGCAATCGACGGCGCCGCCGTCGGCGGCCTTCCAGAGCGCGGCCTCGTGGCGGCCGCCGATCTTCGCGATCTGTTTGTCCGCCTGATGCATGCGTTCACCCCATGCCCAGCAAACAGCGTGCTGGGCATGCCACCCTGCTGTCAATCTACCGCTCGTATATGTGATTCACCGACCGCCGGGCCGCCCGTGGCCGCCCAGGTCGGTTCTGAGTTGAATCAGCGTCATTATGTCGTGGCGGGTGACGATGCCCACGAGGCGCCCATCCTCGACGACCGGCAGGTGGCCCTTGTCCTCCTCGGCCATCTTGCGGAAGACGTCCGCGAGGCCGTCGGCGGGATGCACCAGGTTCTCCTCGCGCACCAGGTGCATCGCGTCGCGGACGCGGCGCACCGGCCACTCGGCGCGGGGCACGGCCTGGACGTCCTTGAGGCTGACGACGCCCGCCAGGCTGCCCTCCTCGAGGACCGGAAAACTCCGGAATTTATAAGTGTAAAAGTATTCATCCACCAGTCCGTCCAACGTCAGGTCCGGGCCCACCGTGACCACGTTCGGCTGGATCACGTCGCGCACCGTCAGGCCCGCGAACGTGTCGCGCACGGCCACCTGCTGATAACTCGCGCGGGCGGCGTACCGCAAGAAGAGGCCGATCACCACCAGCCACAGCGGCCCCAGCGTCAGGGTCCGCGCCACCGTAAACTCCAGCCATAACTCCGCCAGGCCCAGCACGACAAACGCCGTGCCGATGGCCCTGCCCCACCAGCACGCCGCCGCGGTCGCGCGGGCCAGGTCGCCGTACCGGCTCCACAAGAGCGCCCGCAGCAGGCGTCCGCCGTCCAGCGGGAAGCCCGGCAGCAGGTTGAACGCCACCAGCATCAGGTTGATGACCGCGAAGTAGAAGATAATCGCCCGCGCCTGCGGCGCGAGGATGTCGCCCATGCCCAAGTACAGACCGCCGCAGGCCAGCCCCAGCGCCAGGCTCATCAGCGGCCCGGCGGCGGCCACACGGAACTCGACGCCAGGCGAATCAGCCTCGTTCTTCAGTTGCGACACCCGCCGAACAGGAACAGCGTGATGCCCTCGACCGGAATGCCCGCGCCCTTGGCAACGACGCTATGGGCCACCTCGTGCGCCAGGACGCACACAAAAAGCCCCAGCGACCCGATCACGCCCAGGAGCCAGTACTGCCAATCAGGCCAGGCGGCAAGGCCCATCATCTCGGCGGCCGCCTGAAAACTGACGGGTTCCGCACTGTGCATCCTCTGGGCCACGTAGGCGCTGACGTGCTCAAAAGGCTCCACGCCGCGCCACCACGGCCCGCCGTCAACCATGCTGGCCTGCGGCAGGATCTCTTCCGCCAGGCTGTAGGCCAGCAGAAAGAATATCAGCAGCCAACTGGCGTGGATGCGGATCGTAATGCCAAAGACCCGTGCGATCGGCCATCCCGACAGTCCACCACTTGCCATAGGCGTTCCGTCCCCCCTGCAAATCAGACTATTAAACACATTGTACTGCGTTGGGTTATGGCTGTGAACTGAAAAACAGGAAGATCCAGACAGGCTACTATCTGATGGATAGTGCCGCTTTCGCCCTACCAGGGATGGGGCTCGGCCACGAGAATCTGTTCCACCCGAAATTGTGGATAACCTTGTCGGCCGGCCGCTTTGTCAGCCTACGTGTTTAGCGCTGTCATTCTGAGGCCCCGTTCACGGGGCCGAAGAATCTCGCCGTTCGGACGTGCGAGATTCTTCGCTCGCTCCCGCTCGCTCAGAATGACCGGTCTTGCCTGGCACGCTACACACGTACTTGCCAACCGGGCACCGCCTCAGCCTACTTGCCGACGAGTTTGAGGAACTCCGCCTCGCCGATGATTTTCGTGCCGTGTTTCTCGGCCGCCCGCATCTTCGTGCCGCCCGGTTTCTCGCCCGCGACCACGAAATCGGTGGCCTTCGAGACGCTCGATGCGGCCTTCCCCCCCAGGCTGCGGACCAGTTCCTCGGCCTCATCGCGGCCCATGGAGGCCAGTTCGCCCGTGATGACGAGGGTCTTGCCGGCCAGGGGGCCGCCCTTCTTCGGGCCGGCGACCTTCGGGTCGATGCCGTGCCGCTTCAGATTCTCAAGCAAGCGGCGGTTCTCCTTGCTCGCCATCCAGGCGAGGATCGAGGCGGCCACCTCCGGCCCGACGTCCGGCGCCTGCTGCAACCGCGCCTCATCGGCCGCCGCCAGGGTCTCGAGCGACCCGAACTCGCCCGCCAGCGTCTCCGCCAAGGCCCGCCCGACGTGCCGGATGCCCAGACCGTGGATGACGCGCGGCAGTGTGGCCCCCTTGCTCTTCACGATTTCGTCGATGAGGTTGGCGGCGCTCTTCTCGCCCATCCGTTCCAGGTCGGCCACCTTCTCGACCGTAAGGTCGTACAGGTCCGCCACGTCGCGCACGAGGCCGCGGTCGACCAGTTGATCGACGATCTTGTCGCCGAGGCCGTCGATGTTCACCGCCTGCTTCGAGCCCCAGTGCTTGAGGCTCTCCTTGATCTGGGCCGGGCACGAGTTGTTGGTGCACCGGGCGATGGCCTCGCCCTCGGGCTTGACGACCTCGCTGCCGCATGCCGGGCACTTCGCGGGCAACCGGTACTTCTTCTCGTGGCCCGTGCGTTTCTCGGTGATGACCTGGACGACGTGCGGAATGACGTCCCCTGCCCGCTCCACCAGCACGGTGTCTCCCACGCGGATGTCCAGGCCGTCGATCTGGTCCTGGTTGTGCAAACTGACGTGCGTGACCGTCACGCCGCCGATCTCGACCGGCTCAAGCGTGGCCACGGGCGTGACGGCCCCCGTGCGGCCGACCGAGGCGGTGATCTCGACGATCTTCGTCGTCTTCTGGCGCGGCGTGAACTTATAGGCCACCGCCCACCGCGGGTTGGCGGCACGCATGCCAAGGCGCTCGTGGTCGGCAAGGCTATCGACCTTGAAGACCGCCCCGTCGATCTCGTAGGGCAGCGTGTCGCGGCGGGCCTCCATGTCGTGGTGCCAGCGGACGGCCTCTTCAAGGGAGTGGAGCCGGCGCGACTCCGGGCAGGTCTTAAGGCCCATCGACTTCATCAGTTCCAGGCACTCCCACTGTGTGGGCGGGCGGAAACTGGAGGACGACGAGATTTCCCAGAAGAATATCCGCAGGGGCCGTTTGTTCGTCTGCCGCGGGTCCAGTTGCCGCAGGCTGCCGGCGGAGGCGTTCCGCGGGTTGGCGAAGACCTTTCCGCCCTGCTCCTCGGCCTCGCGGTTGAGTTTGGCGAACTCCTCCTTGAACATCAGCACCTCGCCGCGCACCACCAGGTGCTCGGGCGCTTTCCCGTCGGGCTTGCGCAGGCGCAAGGGCACCTCGCCGATGGTGCGGACGTTGGCCGTCACGTCTTCGCCGGTCGTGCCGTCGCCGCGCGTCGCGGCCCAAGTCAGCCGCCCGCCGTCATAGACGATCTCGATGCTGACGCCGTCGTACTTCGGCTCGCCCACCAGGGGCACGCTCTTTTCGCCGAGTTCTTCCTGGCAGGTCTCGTAGAATCTCCGCATTTCCTCTTCCTGGAAGATCGAGAGGAGGCTGCGCATCGGCACTTCGTGGCGGACGGTGGCGAAGCCCTCGCGCGGCTGGCCGGCGATGCGCTGCGTGGGCGACTCGGGCGTCACGAGGTCGGGCCACTTCGCCTCGATGGCCCGCAGTTCCAGGACGAGTTCGTCGTACTCGGCATCGGAGGTGACGGGGTCGTCGAGCACGTAGTAACGGTAGTTGTGGTGCTCGATTTCGCGGCGTAGTTCCTCGGCCCGCCGCGCGGCGTCGGATTTGGTCATGGTTGATACGTCTTTGTGTTTCGTCACAAGCCCATCCTCTTAGAGCCCCGCCAGGGGCGACAGATGATAGCCCAGGGCGTAAGCCCTCGTCTTTACCCACATTTCGGCAAGCCTGGGTAGGCGGCTTCAGCCGCCTTCCCGCCGCGAAGCGGGGTTTAGCCCCGACCTTTTAGGTCGGGGTAGGCACGGCGAAAACCCTTTCCTTCCTCATCCGCCAGCCCGCTTCAGCGGGCTTCTCATCGCTGATGCCGCGAGCGGCCGAAGGTTCAATCGCCCGCCCAGGCGGGCTCAAAGAAGAACAAGAATGAGGGGGCGTCCGCTACGCCACCTCGGCCTAAAGGCCGAGGCTAAGCCCCGCTTCGCGGGGGGAAGGCCCGTGAAACGGGCCTCAACAGCGCCTCCGCTGAGCCCCCTGCCATCTACTCACGCTCCGGCAAAACATGCGCAAAGACAAGGGCTTACGCCCTGGGCTATCGTCTTGCGCCCCTTCGGGGCTGAAGCAACGGCGTCGGGCGTAGCCCGCCCTACTTTTTCGCTAACCGTTTCTTCAGCACCGCGGCGGTGAGCGTGTTCAGCACGTCGCCTTCTTCCAGCCACCCCCGGCGCGCCACGCCCACGCCGAACTCGATCAAATCAAGGTCGCCCGTCTTGTGCGAGTCGGTCGAGATCACCATCGTCAGGCCCATTTCCTTGGCGCGCTTGCAGTGCACGTCCGGCAAATCGAGCCGGTCGGGGTACGAGTTGATCTCCAGGCAGACGCCCATCTCCTTGCACGCACCAAAAACCTTCTCCGGGTCGAAACGGATGGCGTCGCGTTTGCCTATCAGCCGCCCGAACGGGTGGCCGATGCAACTGACGACGCCCGAGCGGACGGCCCGGACGATCCGCCCGGTCATTTCGCCCTCGGGCATCTCGAAGTAACTGTGGACGCTCGCGCACACCCAGTCGAGCCCCGCCAGAACCTTCTCGTCGAGGTCCAGGCGGCCGTCCTTCAGGATATCGACCTCCACGCCCGCCAGCAACCAGAACCCTTTCAGGTTCTCGCCGGCCGCGCGGATGCGGTCGGCGTGCTTGCGGATGGCCGCATCGTTCAGGCCGTGCGCCACGGTGACGGCCTTCGAGTGGTCCGTAATCGCCAGGTACTCATACCCGTGCCCGCGTGCGGCGGCAACCATTTCTCCGATGGAGTTGGCGCCGTCGGTGGCCGTGGTGTGGGCGTGGAGGTCGCCCCTGAGGTCGCCGCGCTCGATGAGTTTGGGGAGTTTCCCCTCGGCGGCGGCGTCGATCTCGCCGCGGTCCTCGCGCATCTCGGGCGGAATCCAGTCCAAGCCAAGGGCCT
>JAPLMO010000344.1 GCA_026386995.1 Planctomycetota bacterium
ATCAGCATCGAGGACGAGTGGGGGGCGATGGCCCTTAAGTCCAAACACGTGCCGCGCATCGCCGGACGCTGCTCGGTCTTCGCCAAGAGCGATATGATCCACCTCCAGCAGGAGGGGACGCCCGACATCGACATCGTGGCGGGCCTGTGCTTCGCGATGGCCCGGAACTTCAAGGCCGTGATCGGCAAGGGCAAGAACCTCCTGCCGCGCATCGCCTTCCAGGGGGGCGTTGCGGCCAACGCGGGGATGGTCCGGGCGTTCAGCGAGACGCTGGAACTGGCGGAAGGCGAACTGCTTGTGCCGAAGCACTACGCGTCGATGGGCGCGATAGGCGCCGTGATGACGGCCCGCGAGACGGGCGGCCTCGGCCGCATCGACTCGGTCGAGCCGCTCCGGGAGTACCTTGCGACCCGCCGATACGGCGGCGGCGAGTTGCATCCGCCCCTTGAGGACGACGGCTACAAGTTCGTGACCGAGCCGGAGCCTGTGCCGGCCGGCACGGGGCCGGTGGAGGTGTTTGTCGGCGTGGACGTGGGGAGCATCTCGACCAACGTCGTGGCGACCGACCGGGCCGGCCGCGTGCTGGCCCGCGAGTACCTTATGACGGCCGGGCGTCCGCTGGCGGCCGTGACCGACGGCCTCTACAAGGTGGGCGAGACTCTGGCCGCCGGAGCGAAGGGCCGCCAGATCGTGGTGCGCGGCTGCGCGACGACCGGCTCGGGGCGGTACCTGACGGGCGATTTTCTCGGGGCCGACGTGGTCAAGAACGAGATAACGGCCCACGCGACGGGGGCGGCGCTGGTGCGGCCGGACGTCGACACGATCTTCGAGATCGGCGGACAGGACAGCAAGTATGTTTGTCTGGAAAATGGTGCGGTCGTAGATTTCGCAATGAATAAAGTGTGCGCGGCGGGCACGGGGTCGTTCATCGAGGAACAGTCGGAGCGGCTGGGCGTGGGCCTGAAGACCGGCGAGTTCAACCGCCTGGCCCTGGCCGCCGACGAGCCCCCCGCCATGGGCGAACGCTGCACCGTCTTTATCGAGACCGACATCAACCGCAACCAGCAGCGCGGCGTCCAGGTGGACGACCTGTGCGGCGGCCTCTGCTACTCCATCGTACAGAACTACCTGAACCGCGTCGTCGAGGACCGCAAGATCGGCAACGTCATCCTCTTCCAGGGCGGCACGGCGTACAATCGGGGCGTCAAGGCAGCGTTCGAGCGGCTGACGGGCAAGAAGATCACCGTCCCGCCGCACCACGACGTCCTCGGCGCCGTCGGCATGGCCCTGATCGCCCGCGATGCGTGGGACGGCAAGCGCGTCTCGACCTTCAAGGGGTTCGACCTGAGGGGCGTGAAGTACTCTTTCGACACCTTCGAGTGCGAGGACTGCGCGAACCGCTGCGAGATTCACGTCGTCGAAATCCAGGGCGACCAGCCCCGGACGCTCCACTACGGCAGCCGTTGCGGCAAGTTTGACGAGGCCACCAAGGAAAGCCTCGGCAAGCATCTGCCGCGACTTTTCGTCGAGCGTCAGAAACTCCTTGAGGCCGCCTACGACAAGAAACCCGATCGCCCGAACGGCAAGCGCATCGGCCTGCCGCAGATGACCAACCTGTGGGAACTGCTGCCGTTCTTCCGGGCGCTCTTGACCGAACTCGGGTTTGACGTGGTCCTTTCGTCGCGCACGAACCGCGGCCTCATCGCCGAAGGCATAGACGAGACGGCGTGCGAGCCGTGCTTCCCGGTCAAGGTGGCCCACGGCCACGTTCGGGACCTGGCGAAGAAGGACGTCGACTACATCTTCCTGCCCACCGTGATCGACATGCCGCGCGCCAGCGACGATATCGTCAACTCCTACGTGTGTCCCTACGTCCAGACGGTTCCGTTCATGGCGCCGGCGGCAATGCCCGACGTGGACTGGAAGAAGCGGCTTGTGCGGCCGGTAATGCACTTCTCGCGCGGCCGGGCGTGGGTCACCCGCGAACTGGTGGCGATGGCAAAGGGCCTTGGCATCCGCGCGGGCCGCGCTAAGCGGGCGGTGGCGGAAGCCTTCGCGGCGCAGGAGCGGTTCGCCCGGAGCATGAAGGAACGCGGCCGCGAGGTGCTGGCGTCGCTTAAACCGGACGACACCGCCCTCGTTATCATCAGCCGCCCGTACAACGGCTGCGACCCCGGCCTGAACATGGGAATTCCCGATAAGTTGCGTGACCTCGGGTGCCTGGCTATCCCGCTGGACATGCTGCCGCTGGATGATATCGACATTTCCAAAGAGCACCCGCACATGTACTGGAAGTACGGCCAGAAGATCCTGGCCGGGGCGCGACTTATCGCAGGCGACCGGCGCCTTTACCCGGTTTACATCACGAACTTCGGCTGCGGCCCCGATTCCTTTATAATGAAATATCTGGGGTCGGAACTGAAGGGCAAGCCCTGCCTGGTGCTGGAGGTGGACGAGCACTCGGCCGACGTCGGCGCCATCACGCGGTGCGAGGCGTACCTGGACAGCCTGAAGGCCGTGCGCGGCAAAGACCTGCGTGTGGAGAAGCGGCTGCGCGTTGCCAGGTTGGACTACGGCCGCCACACGATCGGCAAGCGCACGATCTACATCCCCTACATGGACGACCACGGGTACGCGATGGCCGCCGCGATGCGGGCAAACGGCGTCGAGGCCCGCCAGATGCCGATAAGCGACGAGGACACGATTTCGTGGGGCCGCAAGTACACCTCCGGCAAAGAGTGCTACCCCTGCATCATCACGACGGGGGACATCCTGCGGCAGATTCACTCGCCGGGGTTCGACCCGGACCGCTCGGCGTTCTTTATGCCGACGGCGTTCGGGCCCTGCCGCTTCGGACAGTACAACAAGTTCCAGCGCATGATGCTGGACGAAATGGGCCTGGAAGACGTGCCGATGGTCCTGCTGGACCAGGACAAGGACTACCAGGGCGACGTGCAGAACCTGGGGGCGGACTTCCGGAAACTCGCGTGGGCGGGCATCGTATTCGTCGACACGCTCCAGAAGATGCTCCGCGAGATCCGGCCGTACGAGGTCGCCAAGGGCGAGACCGACCAGGTCTACGAGAAGTACCTCCGCCGGTGCGAAGAAGTGATCCAGGGCCGCGGCAACCTGGCCGCCCTTGCCCGCGAGGCCTGCCGCGCGATGCTGGCCGTCAAGACGGACCGCTCGCGGCCGCGCCCGAAGATCGGCCTGGTTGGCGAGGTCTTCGTCCGGTGCAACCAGTTCACCAACCACTTTATGATCCGCAAGATCGAGGAGATGGGCGGCGAGGCCATCCTGCCCCCGTTCGAGGAGTGGGTCAACTACATCGGCTGGAGCCGCGTCACCGACGCCAGGATGGACCGCCAGTATAAGCGGCTGCTGATCGAGAAGATCACCGACTTCATCCAGCGGCGCGAGAAGAACCGCATCCTTGACGGCTTCCGCGGCGGCGTGCAGAGGTTCTTCAACGAGCCGCCCTCGGACCACGTCATCGACCTGGCCCGGCCGTACCTCGACCCGGCGATGCGCGGCGAGCCGATCCTGTCGATGGGCCGGTGCGTGGAATATGTGGAGGCGGGCTGCGACGGCGTGGTGAACCTGCACCCGTTCAACTGCATGCCGGGGACGATCGTCAACGCGCTCTTGTCGAAGTTCCAGAAAGACTTCGACATGCCGGCGCTGAAGGTGGCGTACGACGGCCTGGCGCAGGCGACCGAGTCGATCCGCGTCGAGGCTTTTATGTACCAGTGCCGCGAGCGGTTCGAGGCGCGAATGAAGAAGTCGGGCGGCATGTCCGCGACGAGCCTCGGCGCCGCGATGGCGGCCGCAAGGTCGCACCCGTAGGCGGCGCCGTGCTCTGGTATCGTGGAAAGCGGGCCGCGACCGCCGTCCGGCCCGGCGGAGACACTATGGCCTCCATACTGGTTCTTGGCATCGGCAACATCCTCCTCCGCGACGAGGGCGTCGGCGTCCAGGTCGTCCAGATGATGCTCGACCGCATCGCAAAGGGAACGCTCAGCCTCTCCGAGGACGTGGAACTGTTCGACGGCGGCACGTTCGGCATCGATCTGCTGGACACCATCGCCGGCCGGCGCAAGGTGATCGTCATCGACGCCGTCCATGTGACCGCGGAGGAATCTACCGACCCCTCCAAGGTCGGCCCGGGCGCCGTCCTGCGTTTCACGGCCGCCGACCTCCAGCAGCGCGAGGCCGCGGACCTTTCGCTTCACCAAATCGGCCTCTTCGAGACGCTGGCGATGGCCCGGCAACTCGGCTGCGCCGTCGGCGACGTGGTCATCTTCGGCATCGTGCCCAAGACCCTGGAACCCGGCTTGGAACTGTCGCCCGAGGTCGCGGCGGTAGCGCCGAAGGTCATTGAACTGGTGCTCGGGGAGATAAGGGACGCAGGGACGTAGGGACGCAGGCTAACGACTCGGCCGGGTGCCATGGTTGCGCCGTTCAGCAACCGTGCCGCCGTTCGAGGCAGAGCACGGCTGCAAACAGCGCAGCCGTGGCACCCAGGGGCATTGAACTGGTGCTCGGGGAGATCGGCGCAGAGCGATGACCGGAAGCGCCTTCTTTAAGCCGGTCGCCCGGGGCTGACTGCGGCGTGGGCCAACGGCGAGATTCTTCGGCCCCGTAAACGGGGCCTCAGAATGACAGCGCTAAACACATACTACGGCCCGGGCACAAGCGGTCGAGGCGCGAGGTGAGGCTTAGTGCTTCGCGCTGGGCAGCCGGCGGCCGACCTTGCGGCGGCGTTTCAGGACGGCCCGCCCGCCGGGCGTTTTCATGCGTTTCCGGAAGCCCGCGCGCTTCCTGTGCTTGTGGCTGAAGAGTTTGCGTCCGCCGATACCCATTGCCTGTTCCCTTCCAAAAACGCGCCGCGTAAGCGCGGCGGCTAAACGTGCGTCGGGCGCCTCTGACCGTCAGATCGGCATCCCGGTGATACGCGCCTCGAAGACCAGCCGGTCGCCGACGACGCCCTGCGTGTCAAAAACCGCCCGGCGGTTGCGCAACTCCACAACCTGCCCGAGCAGCAGAAGCCGGTCGCCCGGCGCCACCTGCCCGCGAAACTTCACGCCGTCCACCCCTCCGAACCCCAGGAACCGCGGGTCGTTCTGCACCTTCTTGTAGTACAGGCTCGACATCTGGGCGGCCGCCTCGATCATCAGCACGCCCGGAAAGAGCGGACGCCCGGGGATGTGGCCCCGCACCCAGAACTCGTCCGGCCGCACGTCCTTGAAGGCCACGATCTGGCCGGCGGCGGCGTCCAGGTGGATGACCCCGCTCAGTTGCTCGATCTCATAGCGGTGCGGATTGTACTGGCGGATCTCCTCCACCGACATCAGCACGCGCGAGAGGTCGATCTTCGACAAGTCCATCAATAGCGGCGGCGCCATACCCTGCGCTTCTCCCTGGGACAGAAAGCCTCAGAGGGACGAGGCATGCGGCACTCCTCGGTCCCTCTGTCGATTGCTGCGCCAACGCTTGACCGGCGCCTCAGGAGGCCGGCGTCGAACGCTGCTCCAAGACCTTCACGCGCACTTCCTGGGCAGCGGACTTGATGTCCTGCATGGCTTTGCGAACGCGGGTTCCGGCGGCCCTGTTGCCGCTATCGACCTTCGCCACTTCCTCTTCAGCCGCTACCACAAGGACCTTCAGCCTCTCAAACGCCTCCATGATATGCTCCTTCGAAAAGCCTTATGATTCCGGGGCGGCCTCCCGCCCGACTTCAGGTAATCTACCCGTGGTCTCAGGCACTGTCAAAGGGAAAAGGCCGGCGCAGCCTGGCGGCGCCCTTACCCGTTGATTCCGGACCGCGCGACCGCTAGGATTGGACCGTCGTTGACCCGTGAAAACCTGGCCGGAGGGGGTTCCAGCCTTGGAACAAGCAGCCGTCACCCAGGCGAACGATCGGCAGGCCGGCGGTCTGCCGTACGGCGCCTGCCGCGGATGGGCCTGGCCCAAAGCGTCCTTCGGCGAGCGCATCCTACAGGCAGCGGTCGCCGCAGTACTGCTGGGGGCGCTTGCGGCCGGACTCGCAATGACGCCATCGCCGATCGGCACGGGGACACACACGGTCCTCGGCCTGCCGCCGTGCGGCATGCTGGTGTACACGGGGCGCCCCTGCCCGACGTGCGGGGTGACGACCTCGTTCGCCCTGGCGGCCCACGGGCGATTCGGCGAGTCGCTTATCAACCAGCCGTTCGGGCTGGCGGTCTTCGCGCTGGTGTGCGGAGGGCTTCTCCTGGCGGTCGTCACGCTGGCGACCGGGCGCAGTTGGGTAACGCTCGTGACGGTCACCCGGGTGCTGGCGGCGGTTATCGCCCTGACGGTCCTCGCCATCATCTCGTGGGGGTACAAGTGGGCGCAGATGTGAGCAAGGTCCGGGAAAAAACCTGGCGGGGTCCTAAAGGAGTCAGCATGCATCGGCTTAGCGCCGGGCTAAGAAGGGCCGTCCTGGCCGTCCTCGCGGCAAGCGCCCTGGGGGCCTGCGGCTGCCACTGGCTGTTCTCCTGGATGGTGGCCCCGCGGCATCCGAAGGAAACGATCAAGGCCGAGTACGCGCTGAAGGCCGAGCGGCTGGCCATCGTCACTTATGCCGGGACCGAGATCCTCTTCAACGATCCGACGGCCCCCGTGGAGGTCAGTTACTGCATTACCAACGAGATCATGCGGAGCCTGGCGGCGACCGTCAAAACGATCGTCCGGCCGGAGCAGGTCGTTCACTGGCAGGAATCGACCCTGGAGTGGCCGAACATGTCGCTGCCGGACATCGCCAAGACCTTCCAGGCCGACACCATCCTTTACGTGGAACTGGAGCGCTACACGCTGATGGAAGACCGCTCGGCGAACCTTTACCGCGGCCGCATACGGGCGCGCATCCAGGTGGCGGAGGCGGCCGCCCCGCGCAACCCCGTCTACGAAACCACCATCGAGACGCTGTTCCCCGAGGACCGCCCCGTAGGGATCATGGAGACCAGCGATCGCACCATCCGCACCGGAACGAACATATTATTCTCCCGCGCGGTGGTCGACAAGTTCCGCGACCACGAAGTCGAGGTCAAAGGAGGCCGCCAGTGATTCCCCGGCGGCAACACACGACCCTCGCGGCAGCGGCAATCCTCATGGCCGCGCTCGCCGCCACACTCGCCGGCGCCGGATGCCAGGGGTTCGCCTGGATCCTCGTCAAGACCATCGGCCCGTGGCTACCGGAGGAAACTTCCCAGGCCGAGTTCGACATGAAGGGCAAGAGCCTCCTGGTGCTCGTCGACGTCAAGGACCCAAGCCTCCTGTCAGAGTATCCGCGGATCGAGGCGTCCCTGGCGGACAGCGTGGGCAAGCAACTCGACAGCCACAAGGCGTGCGGCCCGCTGGTGCCGGCGCACAGCATCGACAACGCGCGGCGGGCCGAGGCCAGGTTCGCCGAGTGGTCCGTCGCCCAGATCGGCAAGTACTTCAACGTCGACCTTGTGATGCACGTCGAGATCCTGGAGTTCCGACTCCGAGACACACCCGGCTCGAACGTCTATCACGGCTACACCGAGGCGGCCGTGCGCCTCGTCTCGCCCGAGACCGGCGAGCAGGTCTGGCCCGTTCTGGCTGCCGCACGCCTTATGACCGCGGAGACCCAGCCCGACGTCAGCACGGAGGAACGCGGCGAGCAGGAAACCATCCTCGTCGACGGGATGGCCGACAAGATCAGCCGCCTCTTTTACACTTACAAGATCGACGAGCGGCCGATGCGGCCGAAGGTGAAGTAACCCGCCGCCGGGTGTGCCAATAATTCCTGGCACGGCCCAATCCCGTGGGTGGCATGCCCACGCCGCCGTTGCGTGGGCATGTCGCGCGTCGGCCAACGACCATGCCCAGGCAACGGCGGCGTGGGCATGCCACCCGTGCCAGAAACTTCTGGCGCATCCCCGGTGCCGCCCAAGGCGGCCGCTCGTTGACTTCCCACGCCGGCCCCTCTATACTCCGGCCGATGCGTCCGAGATTCATTGTCGGCCTCGTGCTGGGCGTGGCGACCGCCCTGGCATCGCTGGCCGCAGGCTGTGCGCCGGCCCCGCCGCCCGCACAGCCCGTGCGGCTGCGTCCGCTGCCGGCCGTCGACGCCTCGGCCGCGTCGCCCATGTTTCAGATCCGCCTCGTCGTGCTCTCGCACCGCCAGCGGCCCGACGCACCGATGGAAGACATCTGGCGCCTGCTGGGCACTACCAACGTTCCCTACGAGAAGCGGGCGCTCTGGGAAACCAACGACCTGCGTCTGGGAGACGGGGCCCGCCTGGCCGCCGACCGCATGAACACCCTGGCCACCGAGACGCCCGACCGCACGGCTCAGGTGCGAATGCTCTACGCCCGCGAGAACTTCGACTTCGCGATTCCGCTGGGCGGCGAACGCGACTCCATCGACTTCCTCTGGACCGACGCCGCCGGAGAACTCGCCGGCCGCCACTTCGACAAGGCTTTCGCCCAACTCCGCTGCGTCTGCCGCAGCGACCCCGACGACCCGACCGCCGTGCGGCTGGCCATCATGCCGGAAATCCTCTACGGCCCGGAGGCGATGCACTGGGTCCAGATCGGCGGCTCGGTGACGCAGAAGATGATTCGCGCCTCGTTCCAGTTGCCGGAGATGGCGGCGGAGGTGCGATTCGTCCCCGGGCGCATCCTCGTTATCGGCCCGCGCACCGCGGCCCCCGGCGGCAAAGGCGCGCCGGACCTCGGCCTCGGCAGCGCCTTGATGCGCGAGCGACGCGGGCCCGACCTCTGGACGCAAACGATTATCCTGACTGCCGAGCGGGCCGCGCCGGGGCAGGTTCCCGAGGGCGGATCGATCCCGCTGATGCCCGGCCTGAAGCCCACGCAGCCTAAACCGACCGGCCCGGCAACCGTGCCGCCGCCTGCGGGCACTCAGCCCCCTGCGCCCGGCGCCCCGGCCCAGCCCGGCGCGACGCCGGCTACGCCGCCCAAGGTGCGTATCAACGCGCCGAACATTCCCGGCCTTCGCATCATGCCGCCGACCGGCCCTGGCGCACCGCCGCAACCTCCACCTGCCGCGCCGGCAAAGTAGGCGAGCCCTTAAGCCCCTGATCGCAGCACGTGTTTAGCGTGTGGCCCGCCCCGCAATAACGGGTGTGGGCGCTAAACACGTACTATGCTCGGGGCTCGAAAGGTACAACGGCCTACGCCTTCGTCTCGCGCGTGACCAGGGTCTTGTACGCCTCGGCCAGGCGGCGGGTGATGGGGCCGGGGCGGCCGAGACGGTCGGGGTCGCCCTTGGGACCGACCTCGTGCTTCTCGATCCGCACGACGGGCATCACTTCCATTATGGAGTTGGTGAGGAATACCTCGTCGGCGCCGAGCATATCGTCGACCGTCAGGCTGCGCTGCTCGGCCGGGATGCCGCACTCGGCCGCAAGTTCCAGGACCGCCTCGCGCGTCACTCCCGCCAGCAGGCCGTCCTCAACCGGCGGCGTGGCGACCCGCCCGCCCGAGACCAGGAAGACGTTGGAGATCGCCCCCTCGGCCAGGCGGTTGCGGGTGTTGAAACGCAGGGCCTCGGCGGCGCCGGCGCTGTGGGCGTCGCGGATGGCCAGGAGGTTCGCCATGTAGTTGGTGGTCTTGTGGAAGACGACCGGGTCGGACTCGTTTATGCGGATGTCCGAGACGACGGCCGCAGCGCCCCGCTCGTACAGTTCCGCCGGATACGTCACCTGCCCGCCCGCCGTCACCAGGAGCGTGGCCAGCGGGGCCTCGTCGTCGGAGAGACCCTCGGTAACCGGCCCGCGCGTGGCGGTGATGCGGATGCGGGCATCGGCCAGGTCGTTGGCCTCCAGCAGCCGCGCGATGACGGCGGCGATCTCGCCGTCGGTCTCGCCCGGCAAGAAGATGCGGAAGAACCGGCCGCTCGACCTCAGGCGCGCCATGTGCCGCGCGAGGCGAAACGGCCGCCCGTTGTAGGTACGCAGAGTCTCGAAAAGCCCCACGCCGAGCATCAGCCCGGCATCGAGCGCCGAGACAGTGGCCTCGCTCTCGGCCACCATGCGGCCGGCGACGTACATCAGTTGGGGCTTTTCGCTCATGGTTGCGCCGGCCTACTTCAGGTACTTCGGATCGTCAACATGCACCACGCGCCCCTCGACCCTCAGCCGCCCCTCGGCAATCAGGCGAATCGCCTCGGGGTACGCGATGCACTCTTGCTCAAAAACCCGTGCCGCCAGGTCGTCGGGCGTGTCCTCGGCGTAGACGGGCACGGCCCGCTGGAGGATGATCGGCCCCTCATCGTACTCGTTGCTCACAAAATGGACCGTGCAGCCCGAGACCTTGCATCCCCGCGCCAGCACCGCCTCGTGCACGTGGTGGCCGTACATCCCCTTGCCGCCGAACGAGGGCAAGAGGGCCGGGTGAATGTTGATCACGTGGCCGGCGTACCGCTCGGGGATGATCCAGTACGAGAGGAACCCCGCGAGGCACACCAGGTCCACCCGCGCCTCATCGAGCAGGCGGATCATGGCATCGGAGTACGCCTCAACGGTCGGATATTCCTTCGGCCGCACGAGGTGCGTGGGCGCCCCTGCGGCCTTGCCGATCTCGATGCCGCGTATGCCCGGCCGCGAGGCGATAACGACGGCGACTTCGGCCGCGAGTTTGCCCGCGCGGATGTGCTCAAGCACGTTTTCAAGCGTCCTCCCGCCGCCGGAGAGGAGGACGCCGAGACGAAGTGTTTTGGGGGCCATTTGCAGTTTACCTCAGCACACGTGACCCCGACCGTAAGGTCGGGGTTACGCCTCCGGCCGACCAAGCACGTAGGGTGGGTGCTTCGCACCCACGCGGTGGAGAGGTTACGCTCCGGCCCGGCGGGAATCAAGCGATCTCGGGCGGCGCAGCGGCGTCGCGTTTGAGCATTTCACGGTAGATGACCACCAGAGCAGTAGTCTGAACCGTTAGCGCCGCCCACTGGATGAGAGCACAACCCGCGAGAGACAACCACCCTCCATAAGGCAACAACATCTTGGGCCAGAAGCGGAAATATAAAACCATCACAACTGCAATAAACATCAGCGCATGGCGCCAGTGCCGTAGCACCAAGGTCGCGCTATCGGCCAACGCGCGATACCAAGGCTTACCCCCCACAAACACTACAAGGGCAGCCCATTGAATGGGCAGCAGTATGAGTTCTAAAGCACCCGCATGGAAGTCGCCGATGAACCAACGGATACCGGGAATGCTCCAGATCAACTCGTCCAAGGGCGAACCGGGCGTGACGAGATTCTCATAGTAGTCCCAGCAGAAATTCCAAGGTAGTTCGTCCCATGCCCAGCCTAGGGCCAGTCGAGACAGCATTACCACAAGGCCCACAGTCATCAGGTTTAAGTAAAGCCGCAGACGGCGGAAACCTGCGAACAAACTTCCCGCGCCAACTTTCTCACCCAGGAGCAGGCGGTATACAGCGTACGAGTTACCTGATTCAATCGGTAAGGCTGGCGCAATCAAAATATACGGTAGCAAGACCACCAAGACCCAGTGCCAAGCCACATCTAGAACCTCGAACCTATCACGAAGGTAAATTGGTACCGCAACCAGCCCTGCACCGGGAATCATCAGGAGATTCATTAGTGCCGCCAGCAAGAACGACCGCAGCCCATGGCGGCGCAGCAGCGAAAACATCTCGCGCAGCACAGGCCACAGGACGGGCGGCTGGAGTGAGGGCGTCGTGGCCGCAGGCGCGGCGGGCAGAGGGTCCAGCGGCGCGGGTTCGGCGGGCGAAGCAGGTTCGGTCATGGCCGCTCCTGTTGCTTGTCGTAGGTAAGACAAGTTGCCGGGTGCGCCCTCACAGCCTGCGAACGGCATCGTGGGTGCAGAGCACCCACCCTACATGGCGTCACGGCACGATTTCCGTCCCCACACCGCGATCGGTGTAGATTTCAAGCAGCAGCGAGTGCGGCACGCGGCCGGAGACGATGTGGGCCTTCTTGACGCCCCCTTTGAGGGCATCCAGGATCGTCTGGACCTTAGGAATCATGCCGCCCGAGATGACGCCGGAAGCCAGGAGCCGCAGGGCGTCGTCCTCGGAAAGGTGCGAAAGGAGGCTCGCCTCATCGTCGGCACGCTCGCGTATGCCGTGCGTGTCGGAGACGTTGACGAGTTTCTCGGCCCCCAGGGCCCGCGCGACGGCCGATGCGGCCTCGTCGGCGTTGCAGTTGTACTTTTCGCCGGCCGCGCCGACGCCTATCGGGGCGATGACCGGTATGGCGCCGAGGTCGCACAGGCCCCGAAGGAGCAGCGCATCGACCGAGGTCACCTTGCCCACCAGCCCTAAGTCGGCCCCGTCGGCGGCGGTCATGCGTTCGGCCCGTAGCGCGCAGCGGGTCTTGGACGTAAGGGCCTCGGCCTTCGCGCCGGCCTTTTCCAGGAGGCCCACGATCTGGCGATTGATGTCAGTCGCAAGGACGTCCTCAACGATCCGCAGTTCCTCCGGGCCGGTGTAGCGCAGGCCGTCGACCCACCGGGCCACGAGGCCCGCCTCTTCCATCGCGCGGGTGATGGCCTTGCCGCCGCCGTGCACGACCACGGGGTCGATATCGACGGCCCGCATGAAGGCGATGTCGGAGCAGACGGCCTCGAGGTCCTCCGGCACGTCCATAAAGGAGCCGCCGAGTTTGACGACCACGGTCTTGCCGCGGAAGCGGCGGATGTACGGCATCGCCTCGATGAGGACGGCGGCCTTGGTAATGGCGTCTTGCATAAAGAGAGTTCCAGGTTCACGGTTCAAAGTTCTAAGCCAAGGAGCGGCACGGCATACGCCCATCGTATCGGGCGCAGGGGCGGCGTCAAGCGATTCACGGGGCGGCGATTTCTCCTCTCCCCGCCGCGCAGCCGCGCGCGAAGAAAAGGCCCGTAATCACAGGCTGAAATTGCAGCGACCGCCGGCCGGGGCCGAAAAAAACCGCGTTCCTGATAGCGCCAGGGCCGATTGACACAATTTTGTCCCCCCTCAAAAGAAATCCTGCGGGATCTCGGAAATTGTAACTCTGGCATTTTCAAGGAGTTACGTCTCGCCGTTCCGCCGCCGGCGCCCCCAAAGTGAGCAAAGACGTGGACTCCCATCCTTTTATGGAGGGACCAGTGATTTGCGGACTCGGCCGCCGTCGCCTTGGCGGAGACGGATTGCGGAAGGCGCGTGAAACAGGCCCGCTCCGCAACGCCTATGAGACGGCCGGCCGCTACGGCGGCATCGCATGCCGCAACTTAAATAGGAGATGCCCGTGAAACTTGACTTCACGAACTTCCGCGACCCGGACCTGTCGGAGGAGTTTGTCGAGCACCTGGTGCGCGAGGTCTCCCCCGGCCGGGCGATGCACTTCCAGCGTCTGTGGTCCTACTACCGGAACGACCTGACGCCGCTCGGCGAAGGCGTGTCCGAGGCCGAGGCCGACGCCGACTGGGCCGCCGGGACGCGCCCGTACGTCCAGGCCCAGGAGTTCGGCCTGCCGGCCCGCATCACGGGCCGGTCGCACCTGGGGTACGGCGGCGCCGGCATGCCACAACCCGAAATCCGCCGCAAGGAAGTCGTGATCGAGAACGACATCGGCTGGCGGATCGACACGGCCGTCCACTTCCTCGCCGGCAAGCCCGTGGGCATCGAGAGCCTCGCCCGCCGGCCCGAGGACGCCCGCGAGATTGAAGCGGCGCTCGGAGCCGTCTGGGAAGCAAGCGGCGGCCTGGCGCTCTGGCAGGAGATGGCCCTGCTGGGCGCGGTGTACGGTTTCGTGGACCTGGTTATACGCGTGCGCCCGGATAGCGGCGACGCGGCCAAGGCCGGCGGTTTTCGCGGGGGCGGGGGCAAGGACGCCGGCGACCTTGCGCCCGCCCTCCGCGCCGGACTGACGCTGGCCGTCGATGCCGTCGAGGCACCGCGCATCCTGCCGGTCCTCGACGAGATGGACGCCCGGCGGCTGCGGTACTGGATCCGGTCGTACCGCCGCCAGACCAACCGCATGGCCGGCGCCGGCCTCTTCGGCCGCCTGCTGGGGCGGACCGCGCGGCCGGAAGAGGTCGAAGTGCTCGAAATCTTCGGCCCGAACTGGTGGCAGCAGTACGAAGACGGGGCGCTCGTGGCCGAAGGCGAGAACCTCCTGGGGCGCGTGCCGGTCGTCCACATCCAGAACTTCGCGCACCCGATGAACTACGAAGGCGCCGGCGAGGTCGAGCCGCTCATCCCCATCCAGGATGAACTCAACACGCGCCTGTCGGACCGCGCCAACCGCGTGACGTTCCAGAGTTTCAAGATGTACCTCGGCAAGGGCATCGACGGGTTCGAGAACCGGCCCATCGCCCCGGGGCGCATGTGGGCCACCGATAACCCCGACGCGTCGATCGAGGCGTTCGGCGGCGACGCCGAGAGCCCCGGCGAAACGGCCCACATCGCCGAACTGCGCGAGGCAATGGACAAGACGAGCGGCGTAACGCCGCTGGCCGCGGGCCTCCTGCGCGACTCGCTGGGGAACCTCACCAGCGCGACTGCGCTGCGGGTGGTCCTGGCGGGGACGCTCGCGCGGCTTGAGCGGAAGCGCGTGACCTACGGCGCGGGGCTGGTCGATGCCAACCGCATCATCATGGAGGCCCTCGACTGCTTCGGAATCCTCCGCACCGATCCCGAGGACCGCCGGACGCGGCTGCACTGGCCGGGCCCGCTGCCCGAGAGCCTCGGGGAAAAACTCGCCGAGGCCAAGGCCAAGCGCGAACTCGGCGTGCCGACCGAGACAGTCCTGCGCGAACTGGGCTACGAACCGAACACGGCGAAGTAACACCACGACTCTCGAGCCCGCCGCGGAAGCGGCGGGGTATCACCGAACACGAAAACGGTCAAAGGAGGACGCGATGTCCACGGATGCACCGACCCCGACGGGTCAAGCCACGGCAGGGGACCATACAAGCCCCCAGACGCTCGTTCAGGAGAGCATCAAGTACCGGCGGCGCGCCCAGGAGGCCGAGCGCCGGGCCGAGGCCCTGGAGGCCGAAGTCCTGGCCCTGCGCGAGGCCGAGGACGGCCGTGCCGGCGCCCTGGAGCAGGAACTGGCCCAGGTGCGCGGCGAGGCCGAGACGCTTCGTCGCCAGGTGGAAACGGTCCAGCGCGAACGCAGCCTGGAACGCGACCTGGCCCGTGCCGGCTGCGCCGACACCGAGACCGCGCTGGCTCTGGCGCATCAGCGCCTGGCCGACGGTCAGCCGCCGGAGGACCTGGCGGCGTTCGCGCGGAGCCTGCTCGAGGAAAAGCCGCACCTGAGGACCGCCGCAGACGTGCCCGCGCGCGTCCCCGCGACCCGCGGCCTTCCGCCGCGCACCGTCGCGCCCCAGCCACCCGCGCAAGCCACGCCGCGCCGCCAGGCAGACCGCATGGCGGAGCAGGCGCGGCAGTCCGGCAGCGCGACCGACCTGATGGCTTACATGCGTGCCCGCCGCGCAACCGGCGCGTAAGGTCGCATGGGCGACCCATCCGAGCCCGCGGCGGGAGCCGCGGGACGGTTTCCACGACGCATAACTGAAAAACAACAAAGGAGAACCACTCATGCCGTTCACCGGAAAAGCAACCTACTCCGCCGGCGCCACCCTCCCCGAGATCGCGGAGGACGTGTCGGACCTCGTGGGCATCGTCAGCCCGTTCGAGACGCCGCTGCTGGACGCCCTGGGCGACCCGCAGACGGAAGCCCGCTCGACGCACCACGAGTGGCTGGAAGACACGCTTCTGCCGAACACCGACACGGTCCACACCACGCCGACGAACCCCGAGACCGACACGACCATCGCCGTGGACAACGCGAACCGCTTCCGCGAGGGCGACCTCGTGCGCTGCGAGGACTCCGAGGAAGTGATGCTCGTCACGGAGGTCGGCGCGAGCACCATCACCGTGACCCGCGAGTACGGCGGCACGACCGCCGAGGCCCTGGCGGCGGGCGATACGCTGCTCATCCTCGGCAACGCGGCCCTGGAAGGTCAGGACGCCGACGCGGCCCGCTTCACCGTCCGCAGCCGCCGGGGCAACTGGACACAGATCTTCGCCAAGACCCTCATGGTCGCCGGCAGCGAACTGGCCGTGCGGCACCTCTCGGTGGCCGACGAACTGGACTTCCAGAAGACCAAGGCCCTGCGCGAATTGCTCCGGGACCTGGAGAACACGGTCCTGAACGGCGTCGCCCCCGCCGCTAACCAGCAGGGGTCCGATTCCGTCCGCCGCACGATGAACGGGCTTATCCCGCAACTGACGACGAACCGCTTCGTGCCGGGCCAGGGCGGGTTCCCGAGCGGCGGGACGTTGGACGAGGCCAAACTCAACATAGCCCTGCGCCTGGTGTGGGAGAAGTCGAGCGGCCAGGTGGACCTGATCGTGGTCAACGGCTACCAGAAGCGCGTGATCAGCCAGTTCGGGGCAAACGCCCGCGCGTACTCGCCCGACGACCCGCGGTTCACGAGCCAGGTCGCCGTCTACGAGAGCGACTTCGGCGTACAGCGGGTGGTCCTGTCGCGCTGGGTGCCGCGCGACGCGGTGGTCCTGCTGGATTCCAGCCGCGTGCAGGTGCTGCCGCTGGCCGGCCGGAGTTTCCAGTACCGGCCGCTGGCCGCCACCGGCGACTTCGAGAAGGGCCAGGTGCTCGGCGAGTACGCCCTGGAGATGCGAAACGAGGCCGCCCACTGCATCATCCGCGGCCTGGCAACGTCGTAACCCTCTCCCCCGTGCCGGGGCCGGTCCCACCCCGGAGGACCGGCCCTCCCCCCCCCCGTCCGCCCCACGGGGGGGTGGCGGGAGCCAAACGGCAAGTGGCCGGGGCTTGGAACCAGCGCAGGAGAGATCACATGCCGAACTTTTCGACCGACGCCAACCTGCTGAAATGGGAGCCCGCGATCTTGCGGGAGTTAGCCTTGGACCACCAGTGCCTCGCGCGCGGCTCGGGGGCATCGAGCCAGACGTTCTCAGTCGTGGCGGAGGATGCGGGGTTCAAGACGGCCAGGGTCGCCGCCGGGCACGTCATTCACCTTCGCAATGACGACCAGGGGATCGACGGATACTACGAGGTCCTCTCGGTTGAGAGCGAGACGGAACTGCTGGCCGGCATGCTGGGCGGCCGCGGCGACGAGTGGGTCCCGCTGCCGACGGGAACCGACCTGGAGTTCGACGTCCACACGTTCGATCCGCAGCACGAGGAGGCGCGGTGGGCGCTCCTGGCGCGTTTCGGACTCGAGACCGACGCCGACGACGCCGACACCGCCGACGGCCTCGAACGCTGGATCTTCCAGCGCCGCGTCTTGCGGCACGCGAGCATGGCGCTGGTGCTCGCCACGATCTACCGCGGCCAGGCCGCCGGCGGCCCGGAAACGTCGGGCCTGGCGCAGAAGGCCGACCACTACGCCCGCCTGTACGAGGACGAAGTCGCCAAGGCCCGGCTCGTCCTGGACCGCGACGGCGACGGCCGCCCTGACGACGTCCGCTCCCTCTCAAGCCACCGCTTGCGGCGCGAGTAGCCGTTTCTTTCCAAGCCCGCTACGGGGCGGGTTATCTCCGGCCCAAAGCAAGAAACCAGAAAGGGCGCGCGTGCCCGATGAACCTCGACGACCTTAAAATCCTGGAAGCCCTCCGCCGGCTGCTCGCGCCCGTGCCCGGGCTGCGGACGGTTCGCCTTGTGCGGCCCGGCGAGTCGGTCGAAATCCCGCTCAGCCGCATGCCGGCGGCCCTTCTCGATCCGGCCGC
>JAPLMO010000033.1 GCA_026386995.1 Planctomycetota bacterium
ATTACCGGTGCCATCACCTTCAGCCGGTCCCGCTCTTGCTGGCTCATCTCGATCCGGTCCTTGTTCATCCGCTTCCCTTAGCCCCCAAGAAGCGGACATTTCTACTGGGTCTGGACCGGACATTACTACTGGGTCACGACACTTGTCCGCGATTCCCATTGCAGCGGCAAGGCTCCCCGACTATGATGCGAAGGAAGTGGCTTTGTGGCCTGGTGGTCTTCCGACGAAGGGGAAGTCAAATGGGCGCGTTGGCGTTTAACCAGATTTACAATATCGATTGTGTTGAGGGGATGCAGGACCTTCCCGAACGTTCGGTGGACCTCGTGGTCACCGACCCGCCGTTTGCCATCGATTTTAAGGCCCACCGCTCAAACTACAACCGTACCCAATCCCGCGTAATGACAGGTTACAGCGAAGTCAGCGCTCAGGACTACGCGGACTTCACCCTTGCGTGGATGACCGGCGCGCGTCGCCTGCTCAAGGATTCCGGCAGCATGTTCGTCTTTTCGGGATGGAACAACCTGAAGGACATCCTCGTTGCCATTGACGAACTCGGTCTCACCACCGTGAACCACATCATCTGGAAGTACCAGTTTGGGGTGGTTTGTTCGCGGAAGTTCGTCACCTCTCACTATCATTGCCTATATGTCTGCAAGGACGACGCCAATCGCAAGTTCTTCAACAGCGCCAGGTTCGACAAGGACGACCGCCACGAGAAGGGCGGCAGCCTGCGCTACCAAGACCTTGAAGACGTCTGGAACATCAAGCGTGAGTACTGGCACGGAGACAAGAAGACTCCCACCAAACTGCCACGGGAACTGATAGAAAAAATCCTCCTTTACACCAGTGAGCCTGGAGACGTGGTTTTGGACCCGTTCCTGGGCTCAGGGCAAGTTGCCGTGGTTAGCAAGATATTAAGAAGGCAGTATGTAGGATTTGAGGTGGCCAAGGAGTACTACGAGTTCGCCAAGGAACGGCTTGACAAGGGGCTGTATCGCATTGACGCGGAAGACGCCGTGGCAACTGAGGAAAGCCTGCCATTGTTCGGAGAGAAGGCGTGAGCTTCAGGGCAGCCGCTGAACGCCTGAGAGAGGAAACCGTTTGCTTCGTTGAGTTCTGAACTTGGCGGCCGAGACATGCCCATGTTCGAGGAGGACAATTCTTGACCTACCCCAATATGCCCGATAAGTGTGAGTATGAGGTCTTACGCACGGAGTTCGCGGGCCTATTCGAGAAGAGTCGCCCGTGTGTCATCAGCGGCGACATTGACGGTGTGCTTTCCGCCGTTCTCCTGGGACACACCCTTGGCTGGCCCGTGGTTGGCGTCTACACGCTGAACGATTTGTGGGTGCTTCGCTCACATCTTCCAGGCGAAAGCAAGGACGCTGAATCCGCCCTGGAAGCGGCGAACATGGTTTTCCTCGATCACGATGTGTACCGCACCGGCATTGCCAGCATCGGGCATCATATTCTTCAGTGGTCGCCCGAGACACCAATTCCGCTTCACACACAAGGCCGGGCCAGCCTGAACCCTAACCTGCTGCGGGGAATTACCAATAAAGAATTCAAGCGCAAGTATCCGTTTGGCACGTTCCATTTCCTGCTTGCTTGTTCCAGCGCATGGGGCCAGTTGAGAGACTTCACGCCGGACGACCTGGTTACGGCGTTGCTCTTGCACATCGACAGTAGTTTCATCAACGCCATGAACTACCAGGAGAACGCCTTGGACTGGTTGAACTGGCTCGGCGGAAGCGAAGAGCGCTCGCCGCTGAACCCTATCTGCCGAAGAATGCTGCGTTTCACGCCCAAGACGATCCTTGAGCAATCGCGTGAGTTGGCAAAGCGCTTCGAGGAAATGGGTATTCGACCGCGTTCCCAGGCTTCGATTAAGAACCCAACAGACGGCCAGGAAATGTCCCGGTTGCGAAAACTGGTGTCCTGGTTCGAAGCCGAAACCGGCTGGAAATCGCATGTGCCGGATTTCACCCTTGAACCTCTCGCTCACTTCGCCATGGAGCGCAGCAGCGGCAAGCCAATAAAAGGCAACTTCACGAAAGTCATTGAGGATGAGCCATTCTCCTACGCCATCATCGGCTCGGACCCAAAGGGCTTCAACTACAACTGGTTCGCCGGCCGTACACCTTAGGCGTGCGCCGAAGAAGATGCGCTCGCCGCCGCCGACTCGGCCGGCGCGGGCAGTATCGTCCCGTCGCCCGGCAGGCGGCTGATGTGGACCGGGAGGCGCTCCTCGCCGCGGATAGGCTCGACGTACTTGGCGCGGTAGCGTTCGGACTGCATGCGGCAGGCATGGCGGTGCGGGGCGTACTCGGGGTGCGACACGATCCGCCGCCAGATCGTCTCCAGCGGCTCCGCGAGGACGTTGCCGAAAGTGATGGGGTTGAAATCGCACGGATTCACGTCGCCGTAGCAAGTCATGTAGAACTGGGCGAAGCCGCCGAAGCACCCGCCGCCGTCGTGCGCGTTGGCCTTGGCCTGCGCCGTGATGCCCATCGGGTGCTGCGCCGCGTTGAACCGCTCGGCCATGGCCCGGATGCGCTTGATGTCCTTGCGGCCCATGCGGACCTCGGGGGCGTTCAGGAACTTGCCGGTCGGCACGCAATCGAAGATCGTGACCTCGTGGAACCCGTCGTCGCGCGCCATATTAAGAATGTGCTCCAGCGACCCGGAGGCGACCGTTTCGTGGCTGCCGTACGTCGAGATGCCCGTCAGGATGCCGGCCGCGCGTGCCCGGCGTGCGCCCTCGAATGCCTTCTGGAACGCCCCCGGCATGCGGCGGAGTTCGTCGTGGACGGCGGCGGAGTCGGCGTCGATCGAGACGTTCAGGCTGTCGAGGCCCGCCGCAGCCAGCCGCTCCACGTTCTTATCGGTCAAGAGCACGCCGCTCGTAAAGATCATGACGTGCGCCCGCATCTTATCGACGTGGGCGATGAGGTCGTACAGGTCCTGGCGAACCATCGGCTCGCCGCCCGTAAAGACCACGTTCGAGACGCCCAGGTCCACGGCCTGGTCGACGACGCTCTTGAGTTCGTCGAGGGTCAGTTCGCGGCGCTTTTCGGTCACGAAGCGGTCGGCCGAGCAGTGGACGCACTTGCACGGGCACCGCGGCGTGATCGATAGCGTGCACGTGCCCGGAAAGACGATCTTCTCGGCCATCGTGCGCAGTTTGCGCTCAAGGTGCCGCATGGCCGGCGGCGTGGGCGTGCCGGGGTTATAAAGGTTGTAGTAGTTCTTGCCGTTCTTCTCGGCGATGATCTTGAGGCTGTTGATGACCGCCAGGAACGCCTCGACCTGCTTCTCGAACCTGGCCTTAAGCGGCCCCGTCAGTTCGCAGCGGATCTTCTTGGCGTCGTCGCGCCAGGCCTTCATCGTCAGCAGGCGCACCCCCATCGGCCCCGTTACCACGGTGTGGACGACGCCCTGGGCGTCCTCGGTCGAGACAACGTGAACGTGTTTCAGCACGCTATCGGTGATAAGGTCGGCAACGGCGCTCATCAGGCCTCCCCTGCAAGCCCCAAACCGGCGGTATTCTACAACGTTTTCGCCCTTCGTGCAACCTGCAACCCCAAATGACCAATGACCAAGCACGAATGACCAATCAAACGGCAAAAGGCAATGCCCAATGTGCAATGACTAACTCTTGGACCGGCGGTGGATGGCGGCGAAGATGAGCGGCCTCTGTGTTGAGGGCCGTTCATGGCCCTTCCCCCGCCGCAGGCGGGCTTAGCCTCGGCGTTTACGCCGAGGTTGACGGACGGCCGAACCTTATCCCTCTGTTTCCGTTCCGTTTTAACCCGCTTCAGCGGGTTTCCCCCGCCGCAGGCGGGCTTAGCCTCGGCGTTTACGCCGAGGTTGCGGACGGCCGAACCCTATCCCTCTGTTTCCGTTCCGTTTTAACCCGCTTCAGCGGGTTTCCCCTCTTCCACAGCCTCAACCCGCTCCAGCCTCGCGTGCGTTTTCCCTTGTGCATGGTGCTCGCGCTGCTTCCGCACGTAGTCCACGACCCACGGCAGGTCCTTCGTGCCAAAACTCACGACGCCGTACCCCGCCTGCCACTCCAACACCTTGCGGTTCGCGATGAGGTTGTTTATGTAATGGGCGCTGGCGCCTTTCATCTGCCCGATCCACTCACTGACGGTCAGTTCCGGCTGCACCGAGATGACCATGTGCACGTGGTCGTCCGTGCCGCCCACCTCGTGGCAGATGGCGCCGGGGGCCTCGCGGGTACGATTCCGCAGGTACCGGTGTATCTGATGCTCGATATCGTCGCACAAAACCGCGGCGTTGTCCTTCACGTGCCACGTCAGGTGAAGGTGAATCTCGGCGTAGGCGCGGCGCGACATGGATTGTCTCCGTTGCCCGTGCTGGGAAGCCCGCTGAAGCGGGCTGAATTATACATAAGAAAGGGTTATCTCGCCATCCCCCAGCCAGGGCTAAAGCCCTGGCCTAAGCCCGCCTGCGGCGGGGGAAGGCGGCTGAAGCCGCCTTAAAGGCGCCGCACGAGCCTCGCCGCCAATCACACGCACGACCATGGTGATGAGCATGCCGTTTGAGGGCCGTTCACGGCCCTTCCCCCGCCGCAGGCGGGCTTAGCCTCGGCGTTTACGCCGAGGTTGCGGACGGCCGAACCTTATCCCTCTGTTTCCGTTCCGTTTTAATACCACAGCGCGACATAGTCAGAGGTCATGAGGCACACAGCGGTTCAGGCAGCCGAGTTTGATACCCAACTGGTGCAGCCGCCGCAAGGTGTGTCTGCGGTGAGCCTTGCGGGCCTCTCGGTTGCGGCGCTGGTAATAGGCGATCAGGTCGGCCGCCTTCTGGTAGATCGCCGCTCGACTGCGGGGCGGGAAG
>JAPLMO010000010.1 GCA_026386995.1 Planctomycetota bacterium
GCCGAGCGCGTGTTTCCCAAGTGGCAGTATCGCGGGGCCGGTACGAATCTGCGGACGGGCCTGCTGCGGATCATGGGCAAGGCGAGCGTCAAGCCGTGGCCCCGCCTGTTTCAGAACTTGCGGGCGAGTTGCGAAACGGAATTGACGGCCACCTTCCCGCTGCACGTGGCCTGTGCCTGGCTTGGGCACACGGCGGCCGTGGCGGCAAAGCACTACTTGATGGTGACTGAATCCGACTACCAGAAAGCGGCGCAAAAAGCGGCGCAGTACCCTGCGGAATTGGCCTTACCAGAGCGGAAAGCGGAAACCGCCGACGTGCAGAAACCCCCGGCTTTACCGCAGGATTCCGAACTATACGAGAATGTACATATCAATCTGGTGGGCGATACTGGACTTGAACCAGTGACCTCCTGCGTGTCGAGCAGGCGCTCTAGCCAGTCTGAGCTAATCGCCCCAAGGCCGACAATAATAGGATACCAGCCGCCGCCGAACTGTCAATCCCAATTCGCGTTTCATGCCCCATTTCGTGTTGCGCAAGCCAGAAAAACAAATTAACCGCGGAGGACGCGGAGAACGCCGAGAGAGACTTCTTTAATACGACAGCGCAGGATTTCGATTCGCGCGGCGGGCCTCGCAGGTCTGTTGACCAAAATGTAGGGTGGGTGCTCTGCACCCACCAATGCCGTTTTTCTCGCGTGAAACGGTGGGCGCAGCCCATCCTACACGATCCGCCCGGCGGGCCTGCATCTGTGTCAGCCCCAACGGGGCGTTTGTGAGTAGCCACGGTGCGCGAGCCCGTGGAACGGGGTGCCGCAAACGTGTTTGCTGTTCTCATGCCGTTGGAGCCCTGTGGAGGGCGACTGAAATGCCGTTCAGACGCCCCTGGCGAGGCTAAAAACACCGAAGGAAAAAGGTGCTCGTTTTCCGCCACCATTCCACGGGCTCGCGCACCGTGGCTACTCACAGTCGCCTCTTCGAGGCTATCCAAACCCGGCTGATTATGCCTGCCGCCGGAATGTATTGGCCGCGACGGTTCCCAAACCGCAGTTCGCCTGAAGGTAAAGATGGTGCAATCCGCGGGACCAATTCGGACCAGGAAGTGGTCTTGCTTAAACTGCACGGATCTATTGACTGGTTTGATAGGCGCATTTTCACTGTGGCCAAGGAGAACAGTCGCCAGCAGGGGACCACTTTGCCCGACTGGCACCGCGTCTTTAATGATATGGAGCGATTGCGTGTAACCAAGATCGATCCAGGCGCTTCTAGACACCCCGAAGATTTTATGGCTCAAATGTATCAGGTAGGAAACGTCGAGGCGTTATATCAGCAAGCACCCTCGTGGTTTTGCGCTCCAAGCCTACTTGTACCGTCAACCATGAAAATTGTATACGCCAAGGGGCTAAGGGACTTTTGGTACAGTCTGGATAAAGTGGGCATACTCAACTATGGGATGGCTATCATCGGATATTCGCTGCCCCAGCAGGACGAGTACGCTCGGCGGGCGGTCTACGCATTAGTTAGGAATTACCAAGAATTGCTTGGGTGCGATGAGAAGAAATGGGGAGACCGGAAGTCCCCGCTGGTTATTGTTGACCACTGTACGGATACGAGCCAACTTCGCAAATTCAAAAAGCGCTACAGATTCGTTGATTGGAGCCGAGCCACGTTATTGAAACAAGGATTTGGCCGCGAAGCCCTCAAGGCGATCTTCCACGGCGATTGAGGTGACCGCGTGGGTGCAAAGCACCCACCCTACATATCTACGCCATGACCCTCCCGCCCAATTGAAACAACGGCAGGGCGGCCACATAGGGCGGCCCCTACGGAGGGAACCGGCACGTGCCGGAAACAGCGCCGCAACCTACTTCCAGAACTCGTTGACGACGCGGACCCATTCGTCGGCCATGAGTTGGTGGCCGGAGTACGTCGGGTGGACGCCGTCCCAGATCCAGTGGTCGGCGGGGGCGAGGCGGCAGGCGTCATCGAACACCTTCTGGAAATGCACCACGGCCGCGCCGTGCTTCGCGGCGAGTTTCGCAACGATCGTCCGCCGCGCCTTCAGGTCCGCGGCCCACGCGTCCCAACCATCCTTCTTCTTGCCGACGGGCATGCCGAACGGCTCGCAGAGCACCACTTTCAGTTTCGGGTTGGCGGCACGGGCGTCGGCGAGCAGTTTGTCGTATGTCTGCTCGTATTCCTCAAGCGGCACGCGGCCGCTGTCGTTGACGCCGATCAGGACGCTCAGGAGGTCGGGCTTCAGGGCGAGCGTGTCGGCCGGCCAGCGTTTTTCGAGGTCGCGGACCGTGTTGCCGCTGACGCCGCGGTTGATGAACGTCAGGTTGCGGTCGGGGTATCCGGCGCCGTACTTGGCGGCGATGATGAAGCAGTACCCGTGGCCGAGGATATGATTCGGGTCCGCGTTGCGCCCGCGGTTGCCGTCGGTGATCGAGTCGCCATGGAACAGGATGCGTGCCTCCTTGGAAAACACCGCCATCGGCGCGAGCGCCTCGGCGCCCATCGCGGAGGCGATGCAGACCGTCACCAGCCCCATAAGACCCACGTTGCGGACGATTCGGTTCATTGGAATGTTCTCCATAACTGCGTCATTCTCCGCGTTCTCGGCGATTTGCGCGGCGGGTACGGAGACCCGCCGCGCAAAACGGGGCCAGGGGTGCCGCGCTCTATTTAGCCCCCGGTGAATACACCGGGGGCGGCACGGCGACACGTGCACCCCAACGTTCGGCCCCCCGTGTATTCACGGGGGGCTAAATACGCCTCTCACCCAAGCAACCGCGCAAGAGGCAGCAAGCGAACAGCCGCCAGCACGTCTTCGCCAATCTCGCCCCTGGCAACGCTCGTGGCCGGGTCGTCGGGCACGAGGCCGAGGACGGCCGCGCCGGTGGCTCGCTGGATTTCGTCGGGGGCGGTCATCTCGGCAACGTCCTCGGTGTCGCGGTTGTAGCGGTTGATGACTATGCCGGCGACCTCCAGGCCGCGCGCCTTGGCCGCCTCGACCGTCAGGGCCGTGTGGTTGATTGTCCCGAGATTCGGCCGCGCAACCACCACGACCGGCAGAGCGAACCGCACGGCCATGTCGGCCACAAACATCTTGCGGGTCACCGGGCAAAGGATGCCGCCGATCCCTTCGATAAGGAGGATGTCGTGTGCGTCGCGCAGCCGCCGCCATGCGGCCCACATGGGCGCAAGGTCCAGTTCGATCTTCTGCCGCGCGGCGGCCACGGTGGGCGCCAGCGGCTCGGCCATGCGGATGGGGTTGATCTCCTCCAGCGGTTCCGGGGCGTCGGCCGCATGGGCAAGGAACTCGGCGTCTTCCGACACGAGGCCCTCACGCCGATGGACGCAGCCCGTTGCGACGGGCTTCATGACGCCCACGTCCCGGCCGCCCTCGCGCAGCACCCGTGCCAGCGCCGCCGTGATGATCGTCTTGCCGACGCCGGTGTCGGTCGCCGTGATGAAGAGGCCGCGCTTCAAGAGGATGTGACCTCCTCAATGCCCAGCCGCACGGCGTCCACCAGCCGCGCGAGGCTCTCGTCCGAGATGCAGTACGGCGGCATGAGAACGACCACGTCGCCGAGCGGCCGTATCAACACGCCGCGCGCGCGGGCCGCCTGGCACACCTTCCAGCCGCGCCGCTCCTCAGGCGGGTACGCGCGGCGCGTGACGCGGTCGGCCACCAGTTCGATGCCCACCATCAGGCCGCGCTGGCGCACCTGACCGACGTGCGGCAGTTCCGCGAGCGGCGCAAGGCCGGCCGCCAGGCTCGCGGAGAGTTCCCAGATGCGGTCCAGCACCCGCTCGTCGGCGAAGACATCGAGGCTCGCCACCCCCGCCGCGCACGCCAGGGCGTTGCCGGTGTAGGTGTGACCGTGAAAGAACGTGCGGTACTGCGAGTAATCGCCCAGAAACGCCTCGTAAATCCGCTCGGTGGCGAGCGTTGCGGCAAGCGGCAGGTAGCCCGCCGAGATGCCCTTGGCGACGCACATGAGGTCCGGCCGCACGTCTTCGTGCTCGCATGCGAACATGCGTCCGGTGCGGCCGAAGCCGGTGGCCACCTCGTCGCAGATGAGGAGCACGTCGTGCCGCCGGCACGCCTCGGCCACGCGCCGCAGGTAGCCCGTCGGGTGCGTTATCATCCCCCCTGCCCCCTGGACGAGCGGTTCGAGAATGACCGCGGCAATCTCGCGGCCGCGGGCGGCGAGGATCGTTTCCATTTTCTCCGCGCACTCCATGCCGCAGGTCTCGCTCCTCTTCTCCAGCGGACACCGATAGCAGTACGGCGCCGGGGCGTGGATGCAATCGAAGAGCAGCGGCCGGAAAATCCCGTGAAACAGGTCGATGCCCCCGACGCTCACCGCTCCGACCGTGTCGCCGTGGTAGCCGAGCGCGAGGCCGACGAACTTCGTCCGCCCGGGCTGCGGCTGCGGGCATTGCTGCCAGTACTGAAACGCCATCTTCAGTGCGATCTCGACCGCCGTGGCGCCGGAATCGCTGTAGAACACCCGCGTCAGGCCCTTCGGGGCGATCTGGACAAGCCGTTCCGCCAACTCGATCGACGGCGCGCTCGCCAGCCCGAGCAACGTCGAGTGGGCGATGCGGCCGAGTTGCCCGCGAATCGCTTCGTCGATCTCCGGCCGCCGATGCCCGTGAATATTGCACCAGAGGCTCGAGACGCCGTCGATGTAGCGGCGGCCCTCGGTGTCGATGAGGAATTCGCGGTCGCCCGCCGCGATGACAACAGGGTCGCCCGCCGCCCACTCCGCCATCTGCGTGAAGGGGTGCCAGAGGTGCGCCTTGTCGGCGGCCCGCAGGCGCTCGGTCGGGTCGTGCGGTATGCGACTCATGTGGCCAGGCCCACCTTGACGGGCGTTCCGACGCCTGCGCCGAGGCGCGTAGCGGCGCTCTGGCGGTTGACGGCGATCTCCAGCAGACCCGCGCTGCCGATGTACGCCAGCAGCGCCCCGGCGGGGACGTCGCTGTAGGCCCGCGACAGGCCGTGTATGACCGCCCCGCGGACGTGGATCTCCAGCCGCATGGTGTCGCACTGCGCGAGCATCGCGCCGCTGATGTTGGTCGTGAGGTTGCCGAACGTGTCCACGTAAAGCACGCCGCCGCTGATGTTGCATCCGTCGTGCTCTGGCAGTGCGAACTCGAAGCGCTCGATGCTCGTGACGGGCGGGCCGAAGTCCTCCAGGTCCGCCCCGTCGGCAATCGCCGCCGCCACGGGAGCGAAGATGTCGCGCCCGTGAAAGGTGCTCGATACGTCGGTCCGGAAGAAGAACTCGTTCTCGACCGAAAAGATCCGCACCGGCCCCTGGACAAGGCCGCCCGCGCCGCGGATAAGGTCGCGGTGCGCCACCAGCGTCAGGAGGCCGTTGTCGGGCGCAAGGTAGATGTACCCGCCGGCCTCGGCCACCAGAATCCGCCGCTGGCTGCCTACCTGCGGGTCCACGACCGCCACGTGGATCGTCCCCTGCGGAAACGCCGGCACCGCCGACGCCAGCATGAACGCCGCCGTCCGAACGTCGTGCGGCGGCACGCCGTGCGAGACGTCGACGATAATCGCCCCCGGGCACCGCCCCAGGATGACCCCCTTCATCTGGGCCGGATAGGTGCTCTCCACGCCGAAGTCCGTCAGTAAAGTGATGATGGGCGCCATTGCCGCCCCCTTTCCATGAACCGATTATGGTCGCCGGCAGCCCGTACGTCAATAAGACGAGGGACAAAGGGACGTGTTTACCCGCCGCGCCGCCGTCCGAAAGGCAACACGCGGCGAGTAAATCGAAGAGTCGCCCGGGCGACCTCGCCGGCTAAATGGCCCCGCGACCGCTACTTTAGTACGCAACTGTTGCTATACACTAGAGTATACACGAGTGGGTGAAATTCCCCACTTTTGATACCTCCGGAGGCCGAAAACCGCCTTGGCGCTAGCGCCAGGGGCGTTTTTTCGACGTTTGGTAAGATGGGCAACCCTGTTTTTGATCGGTTTTGAGCACTTTTTGATCCCGTTTGATCGGAATTTGATACCTCCGGAGGCCGTTTGAGGGGTTTTG